>NZ_JBGBPR010000010.1:0-212926 GCF_041106275.1 Neobacillus sp. BF23-41 | reverse complement strand
GGCTATAGCCAAGCGGTAAGGCATCGCACTTTGACTGCGACATGCGTTGGTTCAAATCCAGCTAGCCCAGCCATTTTGCTTATTTTTTTCAACGCGGGTGTAGTTTAGTGGTAAAACCTCAGCCTTCCAAGCTGATGATGAGAGTTCGATTCTCTTCACCCGCTCCATTTCAATATTGGGCCTATAGCTCAGCTGGTTAGAGCGCACGCCTGATAAGCGTGAGGTCGATGGTTCGAGTCCATTTAGGCCCATCATAAATATATCCATCAAAAAAGACTTGAAAGCTTTAAATAGCTTTGAAGTCTTTTTTTTGTTATAGATAAAACAGCTATTTACAAAATATATGTTTACCAATTCTTTTGATCTGTGGTCGACTCCAGATCCAACTACTTGTCGCGGTATCAGGATTAAAATAGTAAATGGCTTCACCGCTAGGATCCCAGCCGTTAATGGCATCTAGGACCGCTTTTTTCGCAGTTGCATTTGGAGTTAAATTAATCTGTCCATCCGCAACCGCAGTAAAGGCCCCCGGTTGATAGATGACACCTGCAACCGTATTTGGGAACGATGTGTGGCTGACTCGGTTCAAAATAACAGCTGCAACAGCGACTTGCCCCATGTATTCCTCGCCGCGTGATTCCCCGTATACAGCGTTTGACATCAATTGAATATCATTTTGAGAATAACCGTTAGGTACATTAGCGGAATTGTTATTATTACCTGATGATCCTGGCTCATACTTAGTCGCTTTAACAATAGCTGCTTTTGTTTTTGCCCCGACAACACCATCAACAGGCAGACCGAATTGATCTTGAAAATTGCGTACGGCCCAGTATGTATTCCAGCCAAATACACCGTCTACCTGACTAGTATAAAAACCGTTATATTTGAGCCGTGACTGCAACTCAATCACGTCATCGCCAGTGGAACCTCTTTGCAAAACTTGGCTTGTGAATGCTTGTACGTCTTTACTTTGTTCGCTAGTGATTATAAACACAACAAATAGAAGCATTACAATCAAGGGTGATTTGAAGAAAGATCTTCTCTGCATACCTAACCTCCTAACTTTTTATTCCTTTACCATATATTCTTCCAATATCTACTCTTTAATATTTACTCACTTCAATAGACCCTATAATTTTTTTATGTTTATAATGGACAGGGTTTTCGATGTGTACCTTTACCTGTATGTGTTACTGGTAGTATTTAGAAATGAAATTGTTGGTTTACAAAATAGGAAAGTAACTAATTGTGACCTGTAAAAAAAGGATACCGTCTGATAACGGTATCCTATTTCACTATTTATTAGACTCGATAACATTTGCTACGGAGTTCTGAATGATCATTTCGGTTGGCACTATTATTGGACTATTTATGGCTTTGTTTTCTTTAATTTTATCAAAAAGAAGTTTAGTACCAGCATCACCTAATTTTTTTACTGGGATTTCTATCCCTGTTAACGATGGTGACAGAAATGCTGAAATGTTAGAATTACTGTAACCAACTATGGATATGTCGTTTGGAATAGAAATACCATGATCTGACGACGATTTATAAAGACTCAATACCTTTAAATCGTCTGTCGCAAAAACAGCAGAAGGTCGGTTAGGAGAAAGAAGCAGGCTCGTAGCTGATTCGTATGCAGTATTTACTGTGTAGCCACTATTAATGATCCATTCTTCTCTTAATGGTAGTCCATATTCCTTTATACAGTCTTTATATCCTTCTAATCGATCGATTGAAACATGGTAATCAAGTGGTGAGTGTAGACAAGCAATTTCCCTATGTCCTTGCTCAATTAAAAATTTAGTTAAATTATAACTATCTTGATAGTTATTCGTATCCACAGAATAAATATTGGTATATTCCCCGTCTACTTTTCCGATCACTACAATTGGAATGTTAAAAACATCTAATTGTTTGAAAAAGTCTTCATTTGCTGGAGAACTTAACATAATTATTCCTTTTATCATTTTTTCCTTTATTTTAGTGATGCATTTTTCAAGTTCATCTTTACTGTTTCTCGATGTCTGTATAATTACGTCAAAATTTTCTTCCTCCGCATTTGAAGAAATTCTGTGTATAATCTCAGAGAAAAATGGATTGTTAGAGGTTGTTTTGGCAGAACGTGAAACCACCATAATGGCATCAAAACCAGAAGAAAGAGCACGGGCCAATTTGCTAGGCTGGTAATTTAATTCTTCAATTGCTTTTAATACACGTTCCCGTGCTTCCTCAGAAATATTACTTTGGTTATTAAGGACACGAGATACTGTAGACTTCGAAACATTTGCAACACGAGCTATATCATAAATTGTGTGAACCAATATCTCACCCCCTCTGTAAATATTATGAATGTCTAAATTAAAATAGATACGTAATAAACTTTTCTAGAATAGTTATTTTAATGGCTGCGTGCTAGAAATAATCAAGCAGCTATCATATTTTATAATGAATACGTTTGCATTTGTGAGAGCAATATAGGATTCATTATATTGATGAATGAAAAATGTAGCAATAGAAAGTTTTTGGTGATTACTATATTAATAGTATCGTACAAGAGACACCCACAGATATGGAAAAAACAGAAGTATTAGTATTAGTGTTGACAGAAAACGTTTTCTATATTATATTAACGTCGTGGGAGCGGTACCATGAAATTTTATTTTAAAAAAATGTATATTTCTTTAAAATAATGCGGTACCATAGGAATATCAATTAAATAAAAATATATTTTTTTACCTTTTATGGGAGCGGTACCATGAAAATATTATTCAATGAAATAATATTTTTTTATCCTTGATGGGAGCGGTACCACAAAGGAGGAAACCATGAAGAAAATCAAAGAAAGACTTTCATTTATCTATGATAATCAGGATATAAATCCAATTTTAGAAAGTATTGAGGTTCGCATTGCAAATACTAAAACAAAATCTCTTAAGCCAAGAAAACAAAATTGGGATGAAAAAGATCTAGTATTAATTACGTATGGCGATCAATTCTATGAAAATAATAACCCAACTTTAGATACTTTTAAGAAAATGTTTGACCAATATCTAGCAGACAAATTTGAAATTGTTCATCTGTTACCTTTTTATCCTTATTCATCTGACGATGGCTTTTCTGTTATAGATTATAAAAAAGTAAACCCGATCATCGGTAATTGGGAACAGGTTGAGAATTTATCAAAATCAGCGAGAATAATGTTTGATGATGTTTGCAATCATATATCGGCAAAGAGTGACTGGTTCCAAGAATACTTAAATGGTAACCCTGAATATGAGAATTTTTTCGTTGAAATGGATCCAACCGTTGACCTAAGCTCAGTTACCAGACCTAGGGCCCTTCCTTTATTAACAAAATTTAAATTGGCAAATGGTGAGGAAAAGCATATTTGGACAACTTTCAGTGAAGATCAAATCGATTTGAATTTTAGTAATCCACAAGTTCTATTAAAAATGATCGACGTTTTACTATTTTATTTAGAGCAAGGGGCAGAATATATTCGTTTAGATGCAATCGGATTTATGTGGAAAGAGGTTGGAACTACTTGTATCCATCATGAAAAGACACATGAGATTGTTAAACTGTTCCGTGATGTTGTAGAAGAAGCGGCCAAAGGAACGGTTATTATTACGGAAACAAACGTACCACATAAGGATAATGTTGCCTACTTCGGAAATGGAACGGATGAGGCACATATGGTTTACCAGTTTCCACTGCCGCCTTTAGTTCTGAATGCCCTGCACAATGGAAATGGAGTCGCACTCACTAAATGGGCGAGCGAGCTGCCGCAAACGGAGAAGGAAACAACATTTTTTAACTTCCTAGCTTCCCATGATGGAATTGGATTGAATCCGATTCGCGGCATTATTCCAGAAGAAGAAATTTTAGCGATGGTAGAGGACTTAAAGAAAGAAGGGGCCTTGGTCAACTACAAGAAAAACCCTGATGGAAGTGAAAGTCCATACGAAATTAACGTCACTTACATGGATGCATTAAATAAGCAATCGGATGATGACGAGATCAGAGTAAAAAGATTTTTAGTCGCTCATTCTATTCTATTAACTCTTCCTGGTGTACCAGCTGTTTATATTCAAAGCGTGCTCGGATCCAGAAATGACTATGACGGTGTTTCAAAAACAGGAATGAACCGATCGATTAATCGACAAAAATACAACTTAACAGAGATTGAGAAGGAATTAGACAATACAGATTCTTTACGATACAAAGTTTTTTCTGAGTTAACAAAAATTCTTCAATCTCGTAAAAACGAAACCCTATTCCATCCAAATGCAGCAATGGAAGTCATCGATTTTGGAGAGAATGTGTTTGCTTTTAAAAGGGTAAATCAACATCATGATAGCCTTTTAGTAGTAAACAATCTAACAAATGAAATGGTTAAGTGTGAAATAACCGGAAGATATATAAATATTGTTAATGGCGAAAAAGTTGAATGTCATGAAGATTTAATGTTAAACCCATATGAATTCATGTGGTTAAGACCAATTGACTAGGGGGAATTAGTTTTGTTTAAAAAGGGCTTAAGTCTAGCAATTCTTTTGTTAGTAGCTTTTGCATTAACTGCATGTGGCAGTAATCAGAATGCGGATGGAAAAACTACAATCGAATTTATGCACTCCTCTGTTGAACAAGAGCGTTTGGCTGTAATTAATGAATTGGTTGCAACATTCGAAAAGGAAAATCCAGATATAAAAATAAAACAAATTCCTGTAGAAGAAGATTCTTATAATACTAAAATTATTACATTAGCAAGTGCAGGTAAACTTCCAACTGTACTCGAAGTAGGACAGGATTATGCAAAAGTAATGGATAAAGAGGTACTGATTGATAAAGATGCCGTTAAAGAGATTATTACTCAAGTCGGTAAAGAGAATTACTATGATGGTGCCTTGAAGTTAATGAGTACGGAAAATGGAAAAAGCTATACAGGTGTTCCAATCAGCGGCTGGGTTCAAGGCATCTGGTACAACAAAGAAATGCTTGCAGCTAAAGGATTTGAGGAACCAAAAAATTGGGATGATGTAATCACAATTGCTAAAGCATTTACGGATAAAGAAAATAAAAAATATGGTATTGCCATGCCGACAGTAGAAGGCGGATTCTCTGAACAAGCCTTTTCACAATTTGCACTTTCAAATAATGCGAATGTGTTAGACAACAAAGGTAAGTTAAATATGAATACACCAGAAATGAAAGAGTCATTAACTTATTATAAAAAATTGTCTCAGTACACGATGCCTGGTTCTAATGATACCACGGAAGTAAAAGATGCCTTCATGAACGGTACGGCGCCAATGGCGATTTATTCAACTTATATTCTTCCTCCTGTATTTGAAGAAGGAAATGCCCAAAATATTGGATTTTCTATTCCAAATGAAAAGAAAAAGGCTGTTTTCGGAACTGTTTCTGCTTTAACTATTTCTTCTTTTTTAGAAAAAGACCAAAAAGAAGCTGCTAGTAAATTTGTTGCGTTCATGTCAAAACCTGAAAACATGACAAAATGGGTTTTAATGTCTCCAGGGGGCGCTCAACCAGTAAGCAAACTCGTAACTGAAAATGAAAACTATCAGGCAAATGAAGTTGTAAAAGCATTTGGTGATCTATCAACTGAAATTGCTGCATCTTTTAATGACATTCAAGTATTTGGTTTAGTAGATAGTAAAAATTTCCTGAAAATGGGTGATGTAACTAGTTCAGGAGCTATTCCTAAATTAGTTAACAATATCACGGTTGGCAAAAAAGATATCAATGGTGAAATGAAAAAAGCTGAAAAAACACTCGAAGATGTTTTAAAGAAAGAATAAATTAGTTCTCCAAAGGGAGGGTAACATGAAAACGAATATAAGAAAAAAAACGGATATTAAATTGGCATTAGCTTTACTTTTTCCAAGTATCTTCTTGCTTTTATTGCTAGTTGCATATCCAATGGTGGCAAATATTCAAATCAGTTTCTTTGATCAACCAATTAATCCGAGATTAAGCGCCACTTTTGTAGGATTAAAAAACTATATAGATATCCTTACAGATGCTGAGTTTTTTAAATCATTAGGGATTACTCTTTTGTACATGCTGCTTACAGTGGGAGGCAGCACGGCAGTTGGATTAGGGATTGCAATTTTCTTTAATCGTCCCTTTAAATTTCGTAAAACTGCTCGATCTTTAATCATTTTGTCTTATGTAACACCATCGATTTCATTAGTTTTTGCGTGGAAATATATGTTTAATAACGGCTATGGTGTTGTTAATTATTTGGGAGATAACGTTTTACACTTGTTTGATCAGGCACCTCTCTGGTTTGACAACCCGATTAGCAGCTTTTTCTTAGTATCGCTTTTTGCGATTTGGAGATACTTCCCGTACGCTTTCATTTCGTTTTTGGCTATCCTTCAAACCATTGATTCTACGTTGTATGAAGCAGCTGAAATTGATGGAGCAAGTGCTTGGGGGAAATTCAAAATTGTAACGTTACCTGCAATCATGCCAGTCTTGTTAACTGTAATAACACTACGTTCAATTTGGATGTTCTATATGTTCACAGATGTATACCTTTTAACAAACAAAGTAGATATTCTCGGAATTTATTTGTATAAAACAGCTTTTGCGTTTAACGATTTAGGCAAAGCAGCATCAATTTCCGTAATATTGTTCATTATTCTCTTTATTGTCATTATGATTGCAAGAAAGCGGGTGAATTTAAATGGCAATGGCTAGCAGTAAAAAGAACAAAGTTGCAAAGACGGCAGGTTTTTATACGGCACTTGTAGCAATTTTAACTTTGTGTCTGTTTCCATTTTTCATTATGTTGATGACATCCTTTAAAAGTTCGAAGGAGGCAGTTTCCACAAATCCGACTTTCCTTCCAAAAGAATGGACATTACAGCATTATCTCGATATCTTCAATCCGGATATCTTCCCATACCTTTCCTATTTTAATAATAGTTTAGTCGTGTCTCTAATTGCATCGATACTTTCGGTTGCCATTGGTATCTTTGGAGCATATGCTCTTTCAAAACTAAACTTTAAAGGAAGAGTTACAATTAATGCCAGTTTTTACACAGTTTATATGTTTTCAGGTATTTTGCTAGTCGTGCCATTATTTAAAATCATTTCAGGATTAGGTTTATATGATACAAAAACTTCTCTAATCATTACGATGATTGTGCAGACATTACCAACTGCAATCTTCATGTTAAAAAGTTACTTTGATACGATTCCAGTTGACTTTGAAGAAGCCGCGATGATTGATGGATTAAACCGTGTCCAGATTATTTTTCATATCATTATCCCATTATCGCTTTCCGGTATCATTTCGGTATTTGTATATGCCTTTATGATTGGATGGAATGACTATTTGTTTGCATCCATTTTCTTATCCGATTCAGCCAATTTCACTTTACCAATTGGATTAAATGCACTGTTCAGTACACCAGATTATGTTTGGGGACGAATGATGGCAGCATCGCTCGTAACAGCATTACCAGTTGTCATTATGTATGCCATTTCTGAGCACTTTATTAAGGGAGATGCAACAGCTGGCGGGGTCAAAGGTTAATAGACTTGAAAAGACGAGAGGAAGTAATGTAATCATGAAAAAGCTAGTAGCTGTAGAACCAAGAAAAGCGGAATTAGTAGAATATGAAGATCGACATGTACAACCAAATGAAGTGAAAATTGATGTTTATTTTGCAGCACCTAAACACGGTACTGAAGTAATCGACTTCCGTGGTCAAACCCCTTTTATGGGTGAGAATTTTAATGAAGAATGGCGCATGTTCATGCCGCGTGAAGAGGGTACAGCACCAGGAATCGTGTTTGGTGAATTTCAGCTTGGTAACATGGTAGTTGGTAAGATTGTTGAAATTGGCAGTGATGTAACAGAGTACCAAATTGGCGAAACGGTATGTACGTATGGACCGATTATGGAGACTGTTATTGTGAATGCTATAAATAACCACCGATTACGCAAAATGCCTGAGGGAGCAAAATGGCAAAATGCGGTTTGTTATGACCCTGCACAATTTGCCTTGAGCGGAGTGCGTGATGCACAGGTTCGTGCAGGTGATTACGTTGTGGTCGTGGGACTTGGAGCAATCGGTCAAATTGCCATTCAACTAGCGAAAAAAGCAGGGGCAAGCATTGTCGTCGGTGTTGACCCTATTGAACACCGCTGTGAAATAGCACTCCGCAATGGTGCAGATGTATGTTTTGACCCTACTTCCTGTGATGTAGGATATGAAGTGAAAAAGCTAACAAATAAAATGGGAGCTGACTCCATTATTGAAACAAGTGGAAATTCTGCAGCGCTTCAGGATGCATTAAAAGGAATTGCCTATGGCGGAATCATTTCTTATGTCGCTTTTGGAAAACCATTCCCTGCAGGATTAAATTTTGGCCGTGAAGCTCATTTTAACAATGCCAAAATTGTCTTCTCGCGTGCTGCTAGTGAACCTAATCCTGATTATCCTCGCTGGAATCGTAAGCGAATTGAAGATACATGCTGGGAATTGTTAATGAACGGTTATCTTAATTGTGAAGATATTATTCAACCAATCGTTACTTTTGAAAACAGTGCAGAAGCATACATGGAATATGTGGACCAACACCCTGAGCTAAGTATTAAGATGGGAATTGAATATAAAAAATAATCGTTTATTTAAATGCGTTCGTCTCAGTTACAATCTGACTGAAATCCATACATTTATGTAATGATATGGATTTTAGTTTTACATCGGTAAATTGGAGGAGTTATCAGTGAAAATAGGTACACAAAACCAATCGTTTTTTCCTGAAGGTATTAAAGAAAAGTTTAGATATTTAAAAGAAGTAGGCTTTGAAGGCTTTGAAATAGACGGCAAATTTTTAGTCGATCATTTAGATGAAGTAAAAGAAGCGATTCTGGAAACAGGAATTCCGGTTACGACAGCATGTGGTGGGTATACAGGCTGGATAGGGGACTTTATTGAAGAACGACGCTTAAACGGCTTAGCAGAAATTAAACAAATTCTAGAAGCGCTCAAGGAAGTCGGAGGAAAAGGCATCGTAGTTCCCGCTGCATGGGGCATGTTTACCTTCCGCTTACCACCAATGGTTTCACCACGAAGCCAGGCAGGTGATAGAAAAGCTGTAAGTGATTCGCTGATTTACCTGGATAAAGTAGCAGAAGAAACGGGCACAACTATATTCTTAGAGCCATTAAATCGCTATCAAGATCATATGATAAAC
Organism: Neobacillus sp. BF23-41; assembly: GCF_041106275.1. Taxonomy (NCBI): domain Bacteria; kingdom Bacillati; phylum Bacillota; class Bacilli; order Caryophanales; family Bacillaceae; genus Neobacillus; species Neobacillus sp. BF23-41. Next base: position 203,680 of record NZ_JBGBPR010000010.1, on the reverse strand, counting down.
ACCCTTGCAGATGCAAGAACTTATATAGAAGAAAATGAGTTGAAAAACGTTAAGATCATTGCTGATTTTTATCATATGAATATTGAAGAAGATGATATTTCTGAAGCCTTGCACCAGAATCGTGATTTAGTTGGTCATATTCATCTGGCCGATAATCACCGTTATCAACCTGGAAGCGGCTCCCTAGATTTTCAAAAGCACTTTAATCAGTTAAAGGAAGACGGCTATAACGGATTCTTAACAATTGAATGCCGTGTCAGAGGCAACGACCCGGAAGCAGAATATATTAATGCCTTACGTCACCTTCAAGAATCATTAATTTGAGAGGGGTTAAATCGTGATCAAAAAGAGAGTTGCGATCATCGGCGGAGGACAAGTAGCGGAGAAGGTGCACATTCCTAACTATCAAGCACGCGAAGAACTAGAAATAGTCGCAGTTGTTAGTCCAAACATTGACCGGGCAAGGAGTTTTGCTGAACGGAATGGTATTCCTCGTGTTTACACAGATGCTGCTGAAATGTTTGAAATGGAAAAGCCGGATATTGTTAGTGTCTGCACGCCAAATAAGTATCATTATGAAAATGTGATGCGAGCCTTGGAATTTGGGTGCGATGTTATGTGTGAAAAACCTCCTGCAATTTCTGCCGCTGAAGCAAAAGATATGCAGATTGCTGCTCAAAAAAACGACTGCATTCTAGCTTATAATTTTCACCATCGATTTGCTGATGATGTGAAAATTTTACGTGAAAGTGTTGAAAATGGTGTGCTTGGTGACATCTATGTTACGAAGGCAAAAGCTCTAAGACGCTGTGGAATCCCTGGCTGGGGGACTTTTACAGATAAAGAAATTCAAGGCGGAGGACCTCTTATCGATTTAGGAGCACATATGTTGGACGCCGCTTTATATGTACTTGGTTTTCCGAAAATAGAGAAGGTTACGGCGAAAATGTACCAAAAGATTGGAACAAAGAAAACCCAAGGAACACTGGGAGAATGGGATCCGCAGAAATTTAAAGTGGAAGATTCCCTTTTTGGATTTATAGAATTAGAAGGAGGCCGCCTATTACAACTAGAAACCTCCTTTGCCTTAAATATCAAAGAGACATCTGTCATGAATGTTGAGTTTTGCGGGGATCAAGCAGGAGCAACCTTGTTTCCTGCCCAAATCTATACGGATGAGAGCGGAGAGTTGGTCTCGTTATTATCAAGAGAAGAGGCAGACACAGACCGCCATCATAAAAGTATGTCTGCTTTTATAGATAAGTGTTTAGGAAAAGATGTCATGGTTGCAGACGGTAAACAAGGATACATTATCCAACAACTAATAGAAGCTCTATATCAATCTGCTGAAAAGGGTGAAAGTGTATCCTTATGATAAATGAACAAATAATCTACGAAAATAAATTTGATTTACATTCCATCAATAAATTTGCTAGTTTAATGACATTAGGAAATGGCTACCTAGGCTTGCGTGCTACGTATGATGAAGATTATTTTGAACAAACACGTGGTATGTATGTGGCTGGTATTTATAATAAAGCAGCTGAAAACGAACCATCAGATTTAGTGAATTTGCCTGATTTGGCAGGTATAAGAATCGAGATTGATAACGAGATTTTCTCTTTGTTAAATGGGGAGATTCTTTCCTATGAACGCTTCTTAAATCTTGCAACAGGGGAATTAAAACGTGAGTTATTGTGGAAAAACAGAGGCGGGGCACGATTCCGATTTGTTTTCCAACGTTTTGTCGCTAAAAACAACCTGCATGTATTCGCATCAAAAATGACCGTTACGAGCTTAGATCAATCTGCTAGTATCAAAATTGTAACTGGAATTAATGCTCAGCAGACCAATTTTGGGAAACAGCATTTAATTGAAGAAAAAGTTCGTGTGTTTGATGAAGAAGTAATGCAGGGAGTTTATAAAACGACGGAATCGGGACATACGATTGCGCTGGCAACGCGTTGTAAATGCTCGGCTGAGAGCGAAGTTTCATTTGCAGCGAAGAATCGCCAGCTCCATACGACCATTAAGCATGGCCTAAATGTTAACATTCCATTTCTCTTTGAAAAACTTGGTACTATTTTCACCTCACTTGATCAAGGTGTGGATGGGCAAGACCCCGAGGCAGCGAGTATCAAAGAATTAAGTGAAATTTCACCGTTAGGGTACGATACATTACTGGAAATGTCAGCGCTTAAATGGAAGGAGTTTTGGCAGGAAAAACGGATTCACATATCATCTACTGATAAATTTGATCAAACAGCAATGGATTTTTCCCTTTATCATCTCGAGATTATGACACCAGCCCATGATGAACGTTTTAGTATCGGCGCAAAGGGTCTGACTGGAGAAGGCTACAAAGGACATGTTTTTTGGGATACGGAGATATTTATTAACCCGTTTCATCTATATACAGAACCGGAAACGGCAAAGAAACTACTAATCTATCGATATTTACATTTGCAGCAAGCAAAAGAAAAGGCTGCACGAAATGGTTATGAGGGAGCATTGTACCCATGGGAAAGTGCGTTTACTGGGGAAGAAGAAACACCTGAATTTGCCGCTATTAATATCAGAACAGGAAAACGGCAAAAAGTCGCATCTGCATTAGCTGAGCATCACATTGTCGCAGATATAGCTTATGCTGTTGTTCAATATTATCAAACGACCCTTGATGAAGAATTTATGAAAAAAGAAGGGCTAGCGCTACTTAAAGAAACAGCACGGTTTTGGATTAGCCGAGCAGTTCTGGAGAATGGACAGGTTTCCATTAAGGATGTTATCGGGCCTGATGAGTATACGGAACACATTGACAATAATGCGTATACAAACTATATGGCGTATTACAATGTGGAGCAAGCCCTTTATTTTATGGAACAATATGGTGAAGTTGATGAGCAGCTGAAGGAGCAGGGACGAGCTTTCATCAACCGTTTGTATTTACCAAAACCCAATGAGCAGCTAATCATTCCACAGGATGATACTTTCTTGAATAAGCCGGAGATTGACCTATCCCGCTATAAAGAAAATCAAGGCAGCCAAGGGATATTATTGGATTATTCAAGGGCAGAAGTCAATGAAATGCAAATATTAAAACAAGCAGATGTTGTCATGTTAATGTACTTGTTTCCAGAACTATTTGAATCAAAAGTTGTTTCGAAAAACTTAAGTTATTACGAAGAGCACACCATTCATGATTCATCGTTAAGCAAAGCCATTCATGCTATTGTCGCTGCAAGATGTCATGAAAGTGATGCTGCCTACCGCTTTTTCCAGGAGGCATGCTTAATTGATTTGGGTCCCAATCCACACTCTTCAGACGAAGGACTTCACGCTGCATCACTTGGGGCGATCTGGCTAACAGCTATGTTTGGATTTGCTAATATTTCATTAACAAATAATCAATTGAAACTTGATCCTAGGTTACCAGCAAGTTGGTCTGAATTAAAATTCAAGTTAACTATACAGGGTTGCCCGTTAGAAATCGTTATGACACATGAGAAAGTAGTAGTTTCTAAGTATTTAGGACCGAATCTTTTACTAGAAATTAACGGAACGGAATACCTTTTGACTGATCGAATTGAAGTGAATTCATAAATCAAGGAGAAAACAATGAAAATTGTTATTGCACCAGATTCATTTAAAGAAAGTCTAGCTGCAGATCAAGTAGCAAAAGCCATCCAAGCTGGGTTCATGAAATTTTTCCCTGAAGCAGAGTATCATTTACTGCCAATTGCAGATGGCGGTGAAGGAACCGTTCAAGCTTTATCATCCGCAACCGGCGGGAAAATGGAAACCATCACGGTAACGGGACCTTTACATGAACCAGTTAAGGCAAAAATTGCTTTTTCCAACGATGGGAAAAAAGCCTTTATTGAAATGGCAGAAGCGTGCGGGTTGCATCTTGTTCCATTAAATCGACGAAATCCATTACAAACAACTTCTTATGGTGTGGGTGAACTAATTTTGCATGCCATTAACCGCGGCGCTGTCGAACTCATTATTGGAGTTGGGGGAAGTGGGACAAATGATGGCGGCATGGGGATGGCTTCAGCGCTAGGTTACCAATTTTTCGATAAGAATGGCGAAATAGTATACGGTGATGGTCAAGATTTGTTTCAAACATGTTCGATGTCTGATATACATCGGGATAAACGATTAGATGATGTTAAAATAACAATTGCGGCAGACGTGGATAATCCACTGACAGGTCAAAATGGTGCGACTTATGTGTATGGACCTCAAAAAGGTCTGCCTGAAACCATGTTATTTGAAGTAGATCAAGCAATGGGTGAATTTTATCATATGGCTTGCGGTCATTTAGGTAAGGACGTCACCAACCTTCCAGGAAGTGGTGCAGGCGGCGGCATGGGTGCGGGCCTAATACTATTTGCTAATGCCACTATTAAAAAAGGCATTGATCTGATGCTCGAGCAATTAAAGGTTAAGGAAGTTTGTCAGGATGCTGACATCGTGATAGTTGGGGAAGGGAAAATAGACGGGCAAACCCTGTATGGCAAAGCACCGATGGGCGTTGCATTATGTGCTCCGCCACAGGCCAAGGTTATTGCGATATGCGGAAGTGTGGGAGTCGGCAGTGAGGCACTTTATGAATATGGGTTTGATGCCATTTTTCCAACGATTCCTGCCTTACTTCCAATTGAACAAATTATGGATGGAGCCTACACGAATATTGAGACAACCGCTCGTAATATTGCTGCGCTTTTTCAAAAAGGAGGGAATTAAGAATGGTAAATCCAACGATTGAGTCAGTCGTATTTGACCTAGATGGGGTCATAACAGACACCGCCCATTTTCATTATTTAGCGTGGAAACAGCTCGCTGAGGAGCTAGACATTATCATAGATGAGATTTTTAACGAACGGTTAAAGGGTGTTAGCCGTATGGATTCCCTAGAGTTAATATTAAAAGAAGGAAACCGTCAAAACGACTTCACTTTATCAGAAAAGGAAGAAATGGCGTATAAGAAAAACCTTCATTATTGTGACTTATTAAAACAATTAACACCAAACGATGTTTTGCCTGGAATCTTAGAATTAATATCCAATATAAAAGCAGAAGGAATTCCAGTTGGATTAGCGTCAGTTTCGAAAAATGCTGGTACGGTTTTAAAAGCATTAGACTTAGAAGGAGCTTTTGATTATATTGCCGATGCCGCGAAAATTAAAAAGTCCAAACCAGATCCAGAAATTTTCCTAACAGCCTGTAAGGGATTAGGGGCAAGCCCCAAGCGGTCGATTGGAATCGAAGATGCTCAAGCGGGTATTGAGGCTATTAATTCAAGCGAAATGTTTTCAGTTGGAGTTGGAAACACGCTTCGTGATGCCGATTACCTAGTAGGATCAACAAATCATCTCCAGTGGAAAAGTATTAAAGAGGCATATGAAATTTGTTTAAAAGGTTCTAAATAAGGACTACAATCGGTCAAATATAAAACACAGGACGATTATGATATCTATAATCGTCCTGTGTTTTAATCATCCCTATTTAAGCGCCTTGCTAACCTTTAGCTTCTTTCCTTTAATCGTTGCATTCTCCATCGCCTGTAAGACGAGTGAACCCTTGCCATTAAGAATATCAACATAGGTCATTTGATCCTGGATGGTGATAATGCCAATATCATCGGCTGTGACTCCTGGGATTTTTGCGATCGTTCCAACAAAGTCAACCGCGCGCATCTTCTTCTTTTTTCCACCGTTGAAATGGAGTTTCGTGATGCCTTGGTTAATCCGGGCCGTTTTATTATTTCTCACGACACGTCTGCCGCTGATTTTTTCCTCGAAGGCTTCTTTTGCTCTAGCCACTTCAGCCGGTTTTGGAGCCTCCATTTTAGGAATCTCAAAGCCAATATATCTTTCAATTGCTCGGACAAATTTTCCTTCAAACGGTGTGGCGAACGTAATCGCCTTTCCTTCATTACCCGCACGGCCGGTTCTTCCTGTTCGGTGGACATAGCTTTCTTTTTCCATAGGGACGTCATAATTGATGACCAGGGTTACATTATCAATATCAATTCCTCGTGCGGCAACATCCGTTGCGATGAGGTAACGGAAATTCCCCATTTTGAAACCATCCATAACCGCAAATCGATCTTGCTGTTCTAATCCACCATGGAGTCGTTCACAAGAATAATTGGAGCTTTCCAATTCCGAATAAACGGTATCAACATGTTCTTTTGTTCGGCAAAAGATAAGACAGCTGTCTGGATTTTCAACGACCGTCACATCTTTTAGAAGCGATAGCTTGTCTTCTTCTTTTCCTTCTATTAACAGATGCTCAATCGTATCTGTCGTGACTCCAGTAGAGGCAATCTCGACATTCACAGGATTGTTCATATATTTATGGCAGAGATTTTCAACATCCTTTGGTAAGGTAGCCGAGAATACCATCGTGACTCTGTCTGAAGGAAGTTCTTTTATAATGGCTTCCACTTCGTCGATAAAACCCATATTCAGCATCTCATCCGCTTCATCAATAATAAGATACTTTATTTCGTCTAGAACGAGGGTTTCTCTGTCTATATGGTCCATAACACGTCCCGGAGTACCTACCACAACATGCGTTTTTTGCTGCAATTCTTCTTTTTGCTTCGAAAAGGGTTCTTTTCCATAAACGGCCATCGCCTTAATCCGCTTAAATCGGCCGATATTCGTTACATCTTCGCGAACCTGAACAGCAAGCTCTCTTGTTGGAGTAAGAATTAAGGCCTGAGGCTTTCTTTCTTCCCACTCCATCATGTCACAAATAGGTATCGCAAAGGAGGCAGTCTTGCCGCTGCCTGTTTGCGACTTCACGACCAAGTCCTGATTATTCAACGCTAATGGAATGACTTCCGTTTGAACGTCGGTAGGAGTGTCGTATTTTAAAATAGCAAGTGCTCTTGTGATTTCTTCACTTAAATTATAATCCGTAAAACTTTTTTCGCTCATGTATTAACCTCATTTATTTGTATTATCCGGCTTATCTATAGGATTTCTCGCAAAGAAATATCGTATGCATAATCTGAATATGCTCCATTATACTTGATATATTGTAAAAAACGAACAGTGACTAGCACTGTTCGCACCATTAATTCAAAAAGAAGAAGCAGGAACCATGAAAATGATTTCTGCTTCTTCTGTAAAAGTGGCGTAATGGGGGAGACGTTAGTGACAATATATAGTAACTTCTAATATTAGGTTATTAATGGCAGTTGAAAGGCTATCGACTAATCTACTTAATACTAGAAGCTCCTACTAATGATTCTGGTGTCATACCGGATACTAAAAGGCTGATTTTTGCGTAACCGATATTTTTGATTTCAGAAAAAGTTTGTTTCAATACTTGGGAATTTTGGTCATCTTTTAATTTTTGTAATTCCTTTTTATACAAGCGCAGAACAGATCCGTACACAAAATTAGGGGTATTTTGACCAGGATCCTCATCCATAATTAAACATCCCATGTATTGATATTTAAATTGGAATGCTCGGGTAAGATTCACAACATCCAATAGTTTTTTAAAAAGATTTGGATAGTCTTTTTGAAATTTCTCAAGGGCTTCGTTGGCTGCTTTTAATTCATCAATACTAGATAATGTTATCATCATAAATTCTTCCTCCTCTTAATTGTCCCAAGGTTTTTCTAGTGAAATAAACTCAGCTAATTCTTTACTTTTTTGTCTTTTTAATTTACGAATTTCTGCTCTTTCTTTGCCTGTTGTGTAGAGGAATTCTTCTTCCTCGGTTTCAGGGATAATACTTGGAACTTCAACAGGCCGCTTATTTTCATCTAAAGCTACAAAAGTCAAAAATGCCGTAGCTGCAATGCGGCGCTCGCCATTCATCATATCTTCAGCGATAACTTTACAAAAAACTTCCATAGAAGTTCTACCTGTATATGATACAAATGATTCGACACAGACTGAATCAGTTTGATGGATAGGGCATAAGAAGTCGATATGGTCAGTAGATGCAGTTACGCATTCTTTAACTCGAGAATGCCTGCGGGCTGATAACGTTGCTGCATCATCCAGTTTTTTCATCAAAACGCCGCCAAACAATGTATTGTAATTATTTAAATCACATGATAATACTTGAGCTGTATTAATAATGCGGCTTTCTTTCGCTTTTTTTGCTTTCATTAAGTTGCGCTTCCTTTCATGATTGGATTCTAGCTATTTAATACTATATCCACGTGTTAAAAGGTGTTTTCTTGCCTGAAACAAGTGTACGCCGCATTGTGGAGTTAGTAAAATGGTTATATTTTATCTATAGCATAGCTTTTATCTATGTAAATGCTTTCAATTATGCATTATATAAATAGTGGATTTTTAGATAATAAAAGACGGTTCCATTATTATGAACCGTCTGACTAGTATAGGGCATATAATATTAATCTAGAAATCCCTTTGTGAGCTGTTCTTTAGTGAACTTCAGCCATTCTTTTGCAGCATAGGAGAAGTATTGATCTTTGCTCCAAATAATGGCTAGGTTCCAACTGATGGACGGGTTTACTACTTTAACTGACTTTATATTTTTATTTAGATTATTGCAAATACTCTCCGGCAAAAGGGAAATTCCAAGTTTGAACGAAACCATTTCTTCAATAAAAGACTGCTGTGAACTTTCAGATATAATGTGTGGATTAAAGCCCACATTGTTACAAGAATGAATAATTCGATCGTTTAAGACAAAGTCCTTATTAAACAAAATAAAGGATTCGTTAGCCAATTCAGCTAACTGGACTTCCTCTCTTTCTGCTAGTGGGTGTGATGGGTGAAGGATGAGCTTTAGGTCTTCTTCCATAAAAGAGAAATGGTTGAAGAGTTCGTTCTTAGTCGGAAGAACAATGATTCCAACATCCAGAAGATTTTTGCCCACATCTTCTTCTATTTTCTTTGAACCATCTTCTACTAATTGAAAAGTAATCCCAGGGTACTTTTCGTGGAAGCTGCCAACAATTTTGAGGAAATCGTGCGCATTAAATATGGGAGGTAATCCAATACGAATATGCCCCTTTTTTAATCCTGTAAGGTTGTCCAATTCCGTTTCTAAATTTTTAAATGCTTTGTCAATTAACTTTGCTTGTTCCAATATGATTAGACCTGCATCGGTCAAGGCTAATTGCTTACGGGAACGATCAAAAAGAGCAACGCCCAACTCCGACTCAAGGTTTTTAATCATTTTACTAATGGTTGGTTGGGTAATAAATAAATGATCAGCTGCTCGGGAAAAACTGTTGAAATTCGACACTTCAATAAAATATTGTAAATGTTTGATATCCAATATGTACACCTGCTTGTAATTGATTTTTAGGATGGATATATCTATAAAGTTTCTTGAAATAGATTATATTATCACAAAGCCACCATCTTTTATAGCAGACAAAAATCAGTAACGCAAATTGCATTTTTGAAAAAAATATCATGAAATGTGACATTTGTCATACCCTGTACATGACACATGCTACTAACAAGGACAAATTCCTTCGTTTATACTTTGGTTAATAACGAAACTAAGGAAGGGAATTCAAATAAAATGACCTTACAAAATACGAAAACTTTAAAAAAACAAGTTGCTCCCTTTGAAAAATCAACGACAAAAGAAAGTGTATGGCAGATCATTAACACGGTCGTACCATTTATTGGCTTGTGGTACCTTGCCTATTTAAGCCTATCCGTTTCCTATTGGTTAGCATTAGTTCCAATTGTGGTAGCCGCAGGATTTTTAACGAGGATTTTCATCATCTTTCATGATTGTACCCATCATTCATTCTTTAAAAGCCGCCGGGCTAACCGAATCGTTGGAACTGCGATGGGTGTGTTAACGGTCTTCCCGTTTGATCAATGGGGACATGAGCATTCTGTCCATCATGCGACAAGTGGTAACTTGGATAAACGCGGAACAGGTGATATTTGGACACTTACAGTAGATGAATATTTAGCAGCACCACTTAGACTTCGTCTAGCCTACCGTTTTTACCGTAATCCATTGGTCATGCTTGGATTAGGTCCGATTTATGTGTTCCTTCTTAAAAATCGATTTAACCGCAAAGGTGCAAAACAGAAGGAACGTAACAACACTTATTTAACGAATGTTCTAATCGTTGCTTTGATTGCCTTGCTTTGTTGGGCAATCGGATGGCAGGCGTTTCTACTAGTACAAGGTTCAATTTTTATGATTTCCGGAGCTGCTGGTATTTGGTTGTTTTACGTACAGCACACTTTTGAAGATTCTTATTTTGAAGAGGACAAAGAGTGGGAATATGTAAAAGCGGCAGTAGAGGGTAGCTCTTTCTATAAGCTTCCAAAAGTTTTGCAATGGCTTACTGGGAATATTGGTTTCCACCATGTTCATCATTTAAGTCCACGGGTGCCTAACTATAAATTGGAGGAAGCACATAATAATACGCCTCCGTTACAAAACGTACCAACCATTTCTCTTGCTACAAGCTTAAAGTCAATACGTTTCCGTTTGTGGGATGAGGAAAGAAAGAATTTTGTGAGCTTTAGAGAAGTCAAAGCTTTAGCTAAAAAGAGGTTTTCCGTACAAGTTAAACCTGAAATCTAACTAGATCAATAAAGGCTTGCTCCCCTTAATTTAAGGGGAGTTGTTACTTACATAACACTGACAGATAAGGAGGGAACTTATATGATTCGAATTGTTATTGCTGAGGATCAGGAAATGCTGCTAGGGGCGATTGGTTCTCTCCTCAATTTGGAAGAGGATATGGAAGTAGTCGGGCAGGCGAGCAATGGGGAAGAGGCCCTTGCACTAGTGCACCGGTTGCAGCCGGATGTTTGTATCATGGATATTGAGATGCCTGAAATGAGCGGTCTTGAGGCAGCTGAGTCTTTAAAGGCATTTGGTTGTAAGGTTATAATCCTAACAACCTTTGCCAGGAGTGGGTATTATGGGAGGGCCTTACAAGCGGATGTAAGCGGCTATTTATTGAAGGATAGCCCGAGTGAGGAATTAGCAGGATCGATTCGCAGCATCATCAATGGACAGCGAATATACTGCCCCGAACTAATCGATGAAGACTCAAACCAAAACGAACAGAACATCGAAGAGTTCCAGCCGCTAGCCGAGAGAAAGACAAAAATTAGCACAGTCAGAAATTACCTGACAACCATCCTAGATAGAATAAAATTACCAACAGGTTAAAAAATAAGGTGTCAGGCACCATGTGAAATCTTCACATGGTGCCTGACACCATTTTTTTGTTTTAAATTTCAATAATAATAGGGAGGATCATTGGCTTTCTCTTTGTTTGGGTGAATACATATTGTCCGACTGATTTTTTTATGTTTTGTTTGATTACATTCCATTGCCGGATATTCTCACTTTGCAGGTCATTAATGGTTTTCTTAGCAAGGCGGTTAATCTCTTTTAGAAGTTCATCCGAATTTCTTGCGTACACGAAACCACGTGTAATGGTGTCCGGTCCGGATATAATCCTTCGGTCACCTTTATTAATGGTTATCACAATTACGAGCATGCCATCCTCAGAAAGCTGTTTACGGTCTCGTAACACAATGTCCCCGACATCGCCAACGCCCATCCCGTCCACATAGGTATCTCCTGCTGGAATCGACCGAGTCTGACGGGCCACCTGGTTTTCAACATCGACGACATCACCATTTTTGATAATGAAGGTATTTCCCTTCTCAACTCCAACGGACTCGGCTAACAACCGGTGGTGATGCAGCATTCGATATTCACCGTGAATCGGAATGAAATAGGTCGGCTTCATTAAGGTAAGCATCAGTTTTAAATCTTCCTGATAGCCATGACCGGACACATGCATACCCGTTGAACTTCCGGATCCATAGATAACTTTGGCGCCCAGTTGAAATAAATTGTCAATGATCCGAGAAACGTCCTTTTCATTTCCCGGTATTGGAGATGCTGCTAAAATAACCGTGTCTCCAGGATAAACGGCTACATCGCGGAAATTTCCGCTAGCGAGACGAGCAAGGGCAGCCATTTGCTCCCCTTGACTACCCGTACAAAGGATGACCACCTTTTCAGGAGAAAGTCGATCAACTTCGCGTGGTTCAATGATCATCCCATCAGGAATGGTTAAATAACCACGCTCAATCGCAACTGAGACCACATTTACCATACTCCGGCCAAGGAGCGCGATCTTTCGATTAGCCTTTATCGCCGCGGCAACCACTTGTTGAACACGATTCACATTCGATGCAAAAGTGGAGATAAAGATTTTCCCGTCAGCTTTCATAAAGGCCTCATCCAAATTGTCACCAATCATTTGCTCAGACGGTGTTAGTCCCTTACGCTCAGCATTGGTACTTTCAGATAATAAAACTAACACACCTTGCTGACCAATATCGGCCATTTTATGAATATCTGAATGTTGATTATTCACAGGTGTTAAGTCGAATTTGAAGTCACCGGTATGAACGACATTACCTTCAGGTGTATGAAAGACAATACCGAGACAATCAGGAATACTATGGCTTACCCTGAAAAAGGATACAGTGGTTTCACCAAACTCAAGTTTTGAATTAGAATCAATCGTCATGAGCTTCGTGTTTCCGTGAAGTCGATGCTCGTCAATTTTTAATTCAATTAGCCCAAGTGTAAAATGGGTAGCGTAGATAGGGATATTCAATTTTCGTAAGATATAAGGAATACCGCCAATATGATCTTCGTGCCCATGGGTCACAATTAGAGCACGGATCTTCTCGTGATTTTCTTCCAAGTAAGTAATATCGGGGATAATCAAATCAATTCCTAACAAACTTTCATCTGGAAATTTACCGCCGCAGTCAACGATAAAGATATCTTCAGCGTATTGAACCACATACATATTTTTACCGATTTCATTGATGCCGCCTAAAGAGAAAATGGATAATGTACTATCATTCGTTCGCAAAGTAAAATCCTCCTTAACCCAAGTAAATAAGAATAGTATGCCCCTTTGGATTTACTTTATCGGAAGGAGAGAGGTAAATCTTTTGTCGACCACCAAAAAAAACTGCCACAAACCCTGTTTTATTGAGGTTTGTGGCAGCTTGTTTTTATCGGTGGATTAATTATATTAATACTTTAACATTGCTCGCTGGTAGAACACCTTGTAGTGCTCTTTGCTCTTCGGTGGTTAATGGGAGCAATGGCAGGCGAAGACCTCCAACGTTCACTCCATTCATATTCAATGCGGCTTTTACCGGTGCTGGGTTTGGTGCCGCAAATAATGCTTTCATAATCGGGAGAAGACGGCGATGGGCACTAGCTGCATCTTGGACATTCCCATTTTTAAAATGATTAATCATTTCTTGTATTTCATTACCAATGACATGGGAAGCAACGGAAACCACTCCAGCTCCACCAATGGCTAAAACCGGCAATGCTAAGCCATCATCACCACTATAAAGGGTAAAATCACTTGGTGCTTGGCTAATAATTTCAGCCATAGCATCTAAGTTACCGCTTGCTTCTTTTAAGGCGACAATATTTGGAATCTGTGAAAGTCGAACAATGGTCTCTACCGACAGGTTGACCACACTTCGGCCGGGGATATTATAAAGCATAATCGGTAATGGTGTAGATTCAGCAATCGCTTTGAAGTGCTGATACATGCCCTCTTCGGATGGTTTGTTGTAATAAGGAGCAACAAGCATAATCCCATCGACTCCTGTTTCTTCAGCCAGCTTTGTTAAGCTGATGGAAGCTCTCGTGTTATTGGAGCCCGTTCCAGCGATAACCGGAACTCTTCCATTGACAGCGTCGACAACAAATTTAAATAAAGCGACTTTTTCTTCCGTTGTTAATGTAGGAGATTCTCCGGTTGTACCAGCAACTACGATTCCATCAGTACCATTTTCAATTAAATAATCAACAAGTGTTCTAGTCGCGTTAAAATCTATTTCACCATTTTGATCAAATGGTGTAACCATAGCGGTTAAAACTTGGCCAAAATTCATCATTTCTCACCCTTTAATTAAAATTTTTTTAAAATTTAGAGGTGGGTAAGGCCATTCATAATTTAACGCAAAAAAGCAACAACGAGGGTTCGCTGTTGCAGTAGAAACATAAAAAAAATAAGTTCCCGTGCGTAAGATAGCCCTCCATATAGTTTCCTATATGACAGTTCTGTATTTTTTCAATAGCAGAACCAGCTTCAAGACCAATGAGATTCATTGAAGCTTCGGCAAATTCCCCTTTTCACAATCATCATTGGACCTCATTATCCTCCTATTGTGTACTCATGGTCTTTGCGCCTCTATCCTCACTTCAAAAAACGTGAAGTAAGAAAATATATAATTGATAGTAAATATATCAGAATATTCCCTTTGGTTCAAGGGCAATTAGAACTTTATTTTAAAATTCACACTATATTTCTGCCGTTTCTAAACTCAGTTTATCCTTTTCAACTTCTAAGGCAGATACAATATAAGCAAACCCGTTCATAACAAAATAAATAACATTAGATTGGACCCGTTCCTTTTCTCCCAAATAAGTATTTATGATAATACTGAAGGAAAAAAAGACAACAAATGATAATGCAATTTTATTAAAAATTATCATGTCTACCGACCCCTTTAATTAGGATTCTTATGTTTATCATATTTGCTATAAACCGGTTTTATGCGTGCCTTCGATTGGCCGGTTACCTGAAGTCAATTAGGGTCGGGGGTTGGTCCAGTCATAATCGTCCTTCCTGAACGCTCTTTCTTGCCGTGTAAAAAATAGTAAAGAATTGAGGTTGCCAGAGCGACAATACCTAAGATGACATACAGGTTGCTAAAGCCGGTTAATGGAATAATAAATCCAAGGATATATGGACCGAATCCAAGTCCTGCATCAAGAAAGATAAAGAAAGTCGATGTCGCCAAACCCATCCGATGGGGAGGCGTTAACTTAACGGCCACTGCCTGGGTGCTTGACTGCATGTTACCGAAACCAAGGCCAATTAGAACACCTGCTAGCAATAAAGTGATGCTGATACTAGCTGAACTTAACAGAAACAAGCCGACTGCTAAGAGGAAAAAGCCCGGATACATAATAAAGTTTGCACCCTTCAGGTCCATTAAGCGGCCTGTGATCGGGCGTGATATCAATACTGCGATAGAATAGACTAGGAAGAAGAAACTCGCCGTACTAACTAAGTCAATTTCGATCGCATAAAAGTTAATAAAAGAAAGAACGCTGGAATAACAAAAAGCTACTACCAGTGTAATGACAGCGATGGGCAGTGCCTTTGGCTCAATATAGTTGGAAAGCTTAAATCCTTTTACTTCAGATGTTTTTACAGATACAACTAATGGAGGCACATCAACAAAGAATGCTGTGATTAAACTGATTACCCCTAAAGCAAGAGAGAAGA
Source organism: Neobacillus sp. BF23-41 (assembly GCF_041106275.1). Lineage (NCBI taxonomy): Bacteria > Bacillati > Bacillota > Bacilli > Caryophanales > Bacillaceae > Neobacillus > Neobacillus sp. BF23-41. The sequence continues at coordinate 188,324 of NZ_JBGBPR010000010.1, read as the reverse complement.
TAAAAATCATTTGGAAATCTGTATGTTGGGTCATATAGAGTCCGATGAATGGCCCGATAGCAGTAGCGAGTGTCGCACTCATGCTGAAGTAGCCGATCCCTTCCGCTTTTCGAGCAGCAGGGATAATCTGGGCCACAATCGTACCTGTAGCAGTCCCCACCATTCCCCCTGCAATCCCATGGAGTAAGCGGGTAATAAGCAGGAAGGTAATCCCGAAGTTCACAAAATACAAAAGAAGCGTCAAAATAAATAAAATGATACCAATGAATAACGTTTTCTTTCGGCCAATTGACTCAATAAACCGGCCAATCAACAACCGGCCAATTAAAGACCCGACAATAAATATTCCTGTTACAAGCCCTGCTTGACTTGTAGAAGCACCAAATTCATCGACTGCATAAACACCGATGATTACGATTAATAAATAAAAGACTAAAGTTACGAAAAAATTGACCGTGGAAACAATGGTGAAATCCTTTGTCCACAGTTTAGCTCTAGGTTGAGTCACTTATTAAAACCCCTTATTTAATAATATTTTTACGAATTTCCCCCATAATGCGGATGGCCTCGAGCTGTTCATGCTCTGAGATGCCTTTTAAAATGTCCGTTTCATACTGATCAATCGTCACACGGACTTCCGTATATACTTTTCTCCCAAGCTCTGTCAGCTGTGTTCTCTTTTCACGTTTATCATTGCTCGGAACCTGCTCGACATAGCCCAATTCTTCCAAGCGGTTCATGGTCCGGGTGACAGTGGGCTTCTCTACGTATAAATAATGAGAGAGTTCCACTAGCGTTGCTGAGCCATTATTGAATAAGTAGTAAAAAATCGACCATTGCGCTCTATGGAGATGATGCTCGGCGAGATGGATATTAAGTTTATTCTCGAACGGACGGTACAACATTAGTAATTGGTGGAAAAATTTTTGAGAAGTATTTATTTGAAACACCCCTTGTTAAATGGTTAGTTAGAGTAATGATTACCTTGGGTAACTATTATAGTATAACAGAAATGATATTAAAATGTCTAATATTAGAGGTGGGGTGATACTAATCAAACGTTTGATTGGAACGGGATGAGGCCTTGGTGTATATGGATTTTCGGGGTAAAGACTTTTTCTGGATAAACTAACCAAACGATTGATTAAAAGGGTATGAGGCCTTGGTGTATAAGGTTTTTATGAGGTGAATAATTTTTTATGAAAAAAACTAATCAAACGTTTGATTAAAAAGAGTAGATAATTTACCTGAAAAAATTAATCAAACGTTTGATTAAATGTGGATGAAGCCTTGGTATTGCTCTATTTTTTCCTATTAGTTATTTCGATACAAATACAGACCAAATCCTAAGGTATCTCTGCCCCATGTCAAATAGGTCCGGCGCCATGTGCGAATTCGCTGCAGCATCGCTTCACAATCGGGATCATCTGGATTTTCAAGACAATAATTCTCGACTGACATCGAATAAAGCCATTCGTAATCATCCCAGTCATCATCATTAGCAACATAAGACCAAAGTGGGATTAAACCTAATTCTTCACCAGCCTTAACGGTATCCGCATGGCTTTTACATTCCGACTCGTCTGCACCGCCAAGCGCCTCTAAATACTCAGGACTGGGAGTCTGCTTCCAATAGCCTTCACCTATTAAAATGTGGCCATTTTTCTTTACAAGACGTTTTAGTGTTTTAAGTGTAGGTTCCAGTCCGCCCAAGGCATGGGTAGATCCGATACAAATCCCAAAATCATACCCGTCTGGATCACATCTCTCAACCGCCGTGCTGGCATCTTCCACGATAAACTCAATACTGCCTTCAGGAATTCTAGTGCTTGCATTCCGCTTCGCTTCCTCAATGGACCCGTCATACAATTCTATTGCAGTGGCCGATACTTGGTAGTTTTCCACCAACCGAATTAACAATTCGCATTTACCAGCCCCAATATCAATCACCTTATCTGATGCTTTAGGCGATACAATTCCGAGCATCTTCATAATTTTTGCCTCGCTGATTGGATTACTAAATGCATGATTACGATGGGCAATAGCTGAAAATTTGTTTCTATCCATAGATAATGTCTCCTTTTCTATTACAAGTGGATGTGGGTTCTACCTAACGCTTTCCTATTTCATTTATTATCTTTATCCCTTGAATGTCAACATAATATTGTAAACTTCTTGTTATTGAAGACATCGAAACCTTTGAAGTATATTTTTAACTATAATAAACCAAGCACTCGATTGGGAAGTAATTGTGCCCTTGAGTGCGGAAAAATAGGATCAGCGGTAACAATTAGGGAGTAATCGTGCTCCTGAGCGCGGAAAATTAGAAATAACGGTAACGATTATTTGCATTACCCTTCACTATCTTATTTAATATAAGCGAGTCATAAAAATTTAAATAAAATGAGGTAATTCATTTGAAAGCACTTATGTTCAAAACATTTGGCGGCCCGGAAGTCCTCGAATATGGTGATATTGCGGAACCTGTGATTGGTTCGGACGAAATACTGCTAAGCATGAAGGCAATTGGTCTGAATTTTGCCGATATATATAGAAGAAAAGGAAACTATCATCTAGCCGGAGATCCACCCTATATCTTAGGGTATGAAGGGGCTGGAATCGTAGCAAAGACGGGATCCAATGTCCATGGTATCAGCATTGGCGACCGGATGGCATTTGCCGATGTACCTTATGCAAATGCCGAGCTAGTAGCCGTTCCAGTTGAAAAAGCTATACCAGTGCCTGACACCATTTCATTTACAGAAGCGGCATCCGTATTGCTTCAAGGATTAACGGCTCATTATTTAACGAAGGATAGCTATGCGGTGAAAAAGAATGATACCGTGTTGGTGCATGCTGCAGCAGGCGGTGTGGGGCAGCTTCTTGTTCAAATTGTAAAATTACTTGGAGGCACGGCAATTGGCTTAACTTCTTCCTTTGAAAAAAGAGCTGCTGCAGTAAAGGCGGGTGCGGACCAAGTCTTTTTATATAAGGATAATTGGAAGGAACAAGTACTCGAGGAGACGAATGGCAAGGGCGTAGATGTGGTCTACGAATCAGTAGGTTCTACTCTTCAAGATAGCTTTGAGGTTACTCGCACCGGTGGAACGGTAGTATTTTACGGAATGGCAGGGGGCGACCCAGCATTGGTTGACCCGAGAATGTTAATGGATACATCAAAAACCCTCACAGGCGGGGACCTATGGAATGTGCTGACGTCCCGAGAAGAACGAATAGCTCGTTCAAATGATCTGTTTCGTTGGATGGAGGAAGGAAAATTAGTAGTTTCCGAACCAACAGTCTTCCCGTTGCAGGATGGCCAAGAAGCACACCGCTATCTAGAAGGCCGTAAGAGCATGGGGAAAATTTTATTAATTCCATAAAGAGAAGATGTTGTTCTTGTTGTAGCCCCAAATTGGATTATTTTTTTTCCAATAAACAGTATTGTATGACTTGTGTGTGTCACATTTGGGCCTCCACTCATATACTAAGTTTGAAAAAAGATTAGTTGTATGACATATGTGCACTTTCAAAATATTGTTAAAAGGGGTAGAAAAAATGAATCACAAATGGATATTAGCGATTGATGCCGGCGCATACGAGGTGAAAGGAAGAACAAAGGACGATGTGTTTAAGTTTAGGTCAACCATTGGACCATACCGCCATCTTCATTTGGTGAATGCAGATAGCAGCCAAATGGAAGCCGGCGACTACATCGTCGAGTACGGGGACGAGAAGCTGTTTGTGGGGAATATCGCCTGGCGGGAATGTCATGCAATAAGAGAGCCTAGAGATATTTCGAAGGCGCACGAAGAAACAAAGATCAGGGTACTGGTGGCAGTTCATCAGTATGGTAAAACGGAAGGGAACTGTGTAGTGATTGGGCAGCCGATCCGTGGAATGGTGAATAAAGACAGGGAAAGTATGGAGACCATGCTGAAAGGGGAACACACGATCACGGTGAACAATGTTAGGAAGACGTTTTACATCGAGGAAGTAAAAGTCGCTCCTGAAGGGTCTGGGGCATACTTCAGCATGGAAGACAGGCCGGAGGACATTGCGAACATCATCGACGCTGGAAGTGGTACCTTCAACTATTTAAGAGTGGAAGATGGCTACTTTATTGACAGGAAAAGCGGGACCCTGGCTTTCGGTGCTGAAACAGACATGGAAATGACAGAAAAACAAATGGCAGTAGCCATCCTGGCGGAACTTCGGGGCAAGTGGAACTTATACGAACCGACCTATCTTTGCGGAGGAATTGCTGAATATCTTCTGCCATATATTAAAGAGCATTTTAGTAATATCAAGCTAATCAGACCCGTCTTCTACCGGGCAAACGGACACAAAGCATACAGTCCGCAATTTGCCAATGCTTTCGGATTTTATTCTATGGGGAAAGCGGTCTTTGTTGATGAATGAACTGAATCGAAAGATCAAGTCGGTCCCCTTCAACCTCGATGACCCTTATGAAAGAGAGCTTCTAGAACATTGTAACCAGTACATTCACTTTGCGACATATATCAAACGCCTGATCCAACGAGATATGGAACAGGGTGTCGGATTCATTCGTAAAGAATATGAAAAGGTAGAAATGAAACTAGAAAAATCTATCGACAAGTCGAAGTTGAAAAGCTTCGGTCTCTAACTCCTATATGGGGTCTTTTTTTTGGGATTCTATACTTAGGGGTTCCATACCTTTTACCTTTTCTACATTTTCCTCAAAGTAATTTGAATCCAATTTATGGTGTCAGGCACCAGAGTAGATTATCTATTTTTTAAGGTGTCAGGCACCACAATGGATTATCAATTTAAGAAAAAAGTTTTTCTTGCAAAAACGCTTTCATTGGGATTATAATATGAATAAATCGATTTACTAAACCGATTTATTAAAACGGTTTATCAGAAATACTTTTTAAAAAGGAGTCTTCGTTATGCAAAATGTAATTGTCCCGATAAATGCTTTTGATAGATTTGAAGTGTTGAAGAAGGGGCAAACTTCATTCATTAGACTCATTGCCGAGTCCGGTGCTTTTGGAATTGAGATTCGCCGTGAATTATTGTCGGAGCAGGATCCGCCACTGGATAGTATGAGAAAAGAAATTGAACAATATCAACTTTTTACCGTGTACTCGGCTCCGATTGAGCTATGGGAAAAGGATCACGGTTTAAATGAAAAGGAATTAAACGAGATCTTTCATGAGGGAATAGCACTTGGAGCTAAATGGATAAAAGTATCACTAGGGCATTTTCATAAAGGTCGATCAAATGTCAGGGAGCTCGATGCTTTTTTGAACCAGCACCAAGGAATTCAATTGCTAGTTGAAAATGACCAGACGCTTCATGGCGGGAATATCAATCAATTAACGTCCTTTTTTGAAAGCGCCTCCGAGCAGGACACACCAGTAAAAATGACATTTGACGCAGGGAACTGGTATTATTCCGGTCAGGATGTGGACGAAGCATTAAGTAAGCTTTCACCATATGTCCATTATCTGCATTTGAAACAGGTAGAAGATGATCATGGCGAGTTCATCACGGTGCCTCTTCAAAAAGATGGGAGTCAAAGTTGGGAGAAGGTTATGAATAGTTTGCCATCTGAAATCGCAAAGGCGCTTGAGTTTCCTATCGAGCCAAAGGAGAAAACAAAAGAGTTTATTCAGATGATAACAGAAAGTGAGGCTTTATCATGCAACAGATAGATGTGATTACATTTGGAGAAGCGATGGCAATGTTTATGGCTAATCATCCGGGTTCCTTACACGAAGTTGACCAATTTACCCGGGAGCTTGCCGGTGCAGAAACCAATGTGGCAATTGGGCTTGCCAGGCTGGGCCTTCGCTCGGGTTGGGCAAGTAAAGTCGGAAATGATGCCTTTGGAAAATTTATTATCGAAAGGCTCAAAAATGAAAACGTTGACATTGACCATGTGTTGATCGACAAAAATTATCCGACTGGATTTCAATTGAAATCCATGGTGTTAGAAGGCGACCCAGAGGTTCAATATTTTCGGAAGGGTTCGGCAGCGAGCCATCTAACTAGCGAAGATTTTAATGAAGAGTATTTTCAAGCGGCAAGGCACTTGCATATGACAGGGATACCTTTAGCCCTCTCGGAAAGTGCAAGAGCCTTTGCAAGACACGCTCTATCATTTATGAAAAAGAATGGTAAAAAGATTTCCTTTGACCCGAATTTAAGGCCGACTCTTTGGAAATCACAAGAAGAAATGGTGAAGGAAATTAATGAAGCGGCGTTCCTAGCTGATTACGTGTTACCGGGAATCGCTGAGGGTGAAATTTTAACAGGTTTTAAGGAACCTCGTGAAATCGCTTCCTTTTACTTGGAAAAGGGTGTAGAGCTTGTCGTCATTAAGCTTGGTGCAGAGGGAGCATTTTATAAAACAGCAACAGAAGAAGGAACCGTTCGCGGTTTCCATGTCGAAAAGGTTGTTGATACCGTTGGTGCGGGCGATGGCTTTGCAGTTGGGGTAATCAGTGGATTACTCGAAGGTCTCCACGTTTATGATGCGGTTTCTAGGGGAAATGCAATTGGTTCGTTAGCAGTTCAATCACCTGGTGATAACGATGGCTATCCAACCAAAGATGAGTTAGAAAAATATATAGAAAATAACTTACAGGGAGTGAAATAACATGAAACAAACGATTGCCAAACAACGATGGCTACGTCTGATTCCGATTGCTTTTATCACTTACAGTCTTGCCTACCTTGACCGTGCTAACTATGGATTCGGTGCAGCTTCAGGATTAGCGGAGGACCTTCACATTACAGCAGGTACTTCTTCCTTACTTGGGTCGCTATTCTTCTTAGGTTATTTCTTTTTCCAAGTGCCTGGTGCTGCTTTTGCCGAGAAAAAGAGTGCAAAAGTCCTTATTTTCTGGTCATTGATTGCTTGGGGGTTATTAGCTTCTTTTACAGGGATGATCACCAATATTAAATTATTATTTGTGATACGCTTTGCCCTTGGGGTAGTGGAAAGTGCTGTTATGCCGTCTATGCTAGTACTTTTAAGTAACTGGTTTACGAAAGCAGAGCGTTCTCGTGCGAATACGTTCTTAATCTTAGGAAACCCTGCAACCGTGTTATGGATGTCCATTGTTTCTGGTTATTTAGTTAACTCTGTGGGCTGGAGATGGATGTTTATTGCCGAAGGTCTTCCTGCCGTGATTTGGGCATTTATTTGGTGGAAAGTTGTAAATGACAAACCAAGAGAGGCAAAATGGTTAACCGAACAAGAAAAGAATGATTTTGAACAACAATTAGCAAAAGAACAAGAAGGTATTAAGCCGGTTAAAAATTACGGTGAAGCTTTTAAATCGAAACCAGTTATTTTGTTAAGTGCTCAATATTTCCTTTGGAGCATTGGTGTATATGGGTTTGTCATGTGGCTTCCTTCTATTATTAAAGCAGCGCCAAATATGGATATTGTAAAAACAGGCTGGTTGTCTTCTGTCCCTTATATTTTAGCCATTATTCTTATGTTAGTAGCTTCTTATTTCTCTGATAAAACATTGAACCGAAACGCCTTTGTTTGGCCATTCCTATTAATTGGTGCAATCGCATTTTATGCCTCTTATGCCATTGGAACGGACCATTTCTGGATTTCATTTGTCTTATTAGTCATTGCCGGTGGTGCGATGTATGCTCCATATGGTCCATTCTTTGCGATCATTCCTGAAATCCTCCCTCGTAACGTGGCTGGCGGCGCAATGGCCCTTATTAACAGCATGGGTGCATTAGGATCGTTTGTTGGCTCTTATATCGTAGGGTATTTGAATGATTCGACTGGTGGATTCGGTGCTTCTTACATTTTCATGGCAGGATCTTTATTCCTTTCCGCTATTTTAACCATTTTGGCGGTAAAAGCGGCAAAAAAGGAAAGAAACAAACCAGCTGATGCAAAAATAAGTGCATAAAAAACTGTCAACAGCTTTGGGATTTCTCCAAGGCTGTTACTAATTTAAATAAAATAGAGAGAAGAGGAGTTTTTAAAATGGGAGTAGAAGAAATTAAAAAACGGGCGGTTGTTGCAGTCATTCGGGGGGCTAATATGGAAACCATCATTCCAATGGCTCATGCCCTTAAAGAAGGCGGAGTCACAGCGCTTGAAATTACAATGGAAACCCCAAAAGCATTAGCGATTATTGAAAAAGCGGCCGATGTGTTTGGTGATGAGATTTTTGTAGGGGCCGGAACTGTTTTGGACGCTGAGACTGCCCGTGCAGCCATTTTGTCGGGAGCAAAGTTTGTTTTTTCACCGACTGTACGGAAGGAAACGATCGAGATGACGAAACGGTATGGGGTCATTAGTGTCCCAGGTGCATTTACCGCAACCGAAATTCTAACTGCCTATGAGTATGGTGCCGATGTGATTAAAGTATTCCCTGCAGGAAGTGTAGGGCCTGGTTATTTTAAAAATCTAGCGGGTCCACTGCCGCATATTCCGCTAATGCCGACAGGCGGGATTGATATGGAAAATGCCAAGGATTATATCCGTGCTGGAGCGGTTGCTGTGGGTGTCGGAAGTTCGTTGGTTGATTCGAAAAAAGCATTAACCGATGAGTATCTGAGGTTGATAACCGAGAATGCAAGGAAGTTAATGGAAGAAGTCCAGTCAGCGAGGTAAGCAGAAGGGGAGGATGACCATAAGTGGCGAGTACTTGGTTATAAACAAGTGCTTTGTCATTTAGGGGGTCATCCTCCTTTCGTTTACATGTGGGCGACTTTGAATCGATCATTACTGGATAATTAGTAGATTTGCCGCTAAAATGAAGTCAGTGAACCAAGAGGAAAGAGGAAGATAGGCATGGAAAAAGTAACAATGGCCGATGTAGCAAAAGCGGCAGGCGTGTCAAAAAGTACCGTTTCTCAATACTTAAATAAACGGTTTGAATATATGGGGGAAAAAACCAAGCTTAAAATTGAAGCAGCGATTGAAGAACTTGGCTACCAGCCCAATTTTATCGCAAGAAGTCTAAAGCAAAAGCGGACCTCTATGGTTGGAATCATTGTTGCCAATATTACGCATTTTTTTTCAACTGAAATCAGCCGTGCCATTGAGGATTTTTGTCATCAACATGATTTGCATGCCATCGTCTGTAACGCAGATGATGATCCCGAAAAAGAGAAGAAATATATTGAAATGTTGAGAGCAAAGCAGGTAGATGGCCTAATCATTTTTCCTACTGGACAAAATAATGATTTATATAAAACCATGGTGCGTCAAGGCTATCCTGTTGTGTTTGTAGATAGAAGAGTCGAGAATCTTGATGTGTTTTCAGTCATTACGGATAATACTCATTCCACTTCCATGGCCGTGCAAAGTTTCATTGAAAGGGGCCATCAAAATATAGCCTTTGCGGTACAGCCACTTACAGTTAGTCCCCGAATAGATAGACTGGAGGGCTATAAAAGGGCATTAACGGATGCCGGTATAAAGGTTAATCCAGATTTCATTATAGAAGCTAGTATTACGGAGATGAAAAGCAAATTAGAAAAGCTTTTTTCATTAGAGGTTAAACCAACAGCAATCTTTGCAGCAAATGATCGTGTTTTTCTCGCGGTTGCAGAATTTATTAAGGAAAAGGGAATTAGGCTAGGGAAAGAGCTTGAGTTGATAGTATTTGATAATATTCCATTTGCTCATTTACTAGAGGACCCCATTTCCTTCATTAGTCAACCGGCATCAGAAATGGGACACAAGGCTGCAGAGCTGTTATTTGAACAGATTAATAAAGAAAACACTTCTCCGGGAGTGTTTGTTTTTCCAAGCAAGTTGGTGTAGAAACGATTCATTAGTGCCTGACACCAAAACTGGTTCGGGCACACTTTGTTCATTGAAAAACGCTTACATATGAAGTATAATTAATTAATAAACCGATTTACCTAAACCCCATGTAAAGGAGTTTGATTATGAAAATACAACTTGCTTTGGATCGGATGGAGATAGCTGAAGCCATCGAATTAACAAGGAAAGTAGAGGATTCCATTGATTGGATTGAGGTGGGTACTTCACTAATCAAAGAATTCGGTGTGGCCAGCATAAAAGAGATGAAACAAGCATTTCCAAATAAACAAATAGTAGCTGATATAAAAACGATTGATAATGCCCGTTATGAATTTGAACTGTGTTTTGATGCTGGGGCAGATGTTGCTACCGTCATGGGAGTATCTCCCCTTGTAACAATTGATACCTGCATGGAAGTAGCCCATCGTTATCAAAAAAAGGTCATGATTGATCTGTTAAATACGTCTGATCAACAAAAAAGAGAATTACGGAAATACAAGGACGCCATATTTTGTGAGCACGTGAGTAAGGACCAACAAGAAGAATTAGGCAGTCAAAATCATGGCACAAAGGCAAGTGATTTTTCAGAATTTCAGGTAGCGGCAGCTGGTGGGATTACCCTAGATTCGACGGAAGACCTCGTACGGTCTTTAAATCCAGCCGTTGTGATTATTGGCTCTGCTATTACGAAAGCGGATAATCCGTCAGCGGCAGCGGCACAATTTAAACAACTTATTCTACAAACGGAGGGAAATAGAACATGTTAGTCATTCCTACTATATTAAAAGAAGTGGAAACGGTTCTTAGTCAAGTCGAAGAGGAGCAGCTTCACGAGTTAGCGGTTCAATTGCAAAAGGCCAAGCGGATTTTTGTCATTGGGGAAGGCCGGTCCGGGTTAATGGCAAAATCATTTGCGATGCGTTTAATGCATTTGGGAGCAACGGTCTTTGTTGTAGGAGAAACGATCACTCCGTCCATTGCTGAAGGTGACCTTTTAGTGGCGATTTCAGGTTCAGGTACAACGAAAAATGTGGTTTGGACGGCTGAAAAAACGCATTCACTTGGCTGTTCGGTAATGGCGGTAACCACAAATCCAGAGTCTCCATTAGCTATGGCGGCAACGCAAATACTTCATGTACCCGCAGCGACAAAGTATCGGCGCGAGAATGAGTTAAAAACGATCCAACCGCTTGGATCTTTATTTGATCAATGCGCTCATATACTATTTGATACCTTATGCCTGCTTTTCAGCAAGCTAAACGAAGTGGATCACACCTTAGCTTTCGGCCGACATAGCAATTTAGAATAGGAAAAATGAATGGTGCCTGACACCAATTCGGTAATCCCCGAATTGGTGTCAGGCATTCTTTTTTTGCATGAGAGAGAAAAAAGGAAATAAATCATCTTTCAAGAATATATAGAATAAATGGTAAAGCATTGTTAATAGAGGGTCGGTGTTGATATAGGATTGAGTTTCTAAAATGTGAAAGAGTAAAAGACTTTGTTGAATATTGCAAGAAACATAGAAATGAGGTCGATGATTCATTTTTATATGAAGAAGATTTAAAGGGATTTGAACCAAATGCTGAAAATCCGACGTAAATTGTGACCGATCAACAGGGGGATATCATCGGTGCCGCTTCGCTGATTATCGATGAATACAATCGACGTGGAAAGCGGGCCCGCTTTCGAATCTTTCATTCTGAAAGTGATGACGCAACAATTTTCAAAGAACTGCTGGTATCACTTTTACAGCATACCGTGGGATTAAAGAAGGTTTACATTTTTATCCCTTTAATTAATAAATCCTTGATGAGTTTCATGGAACAGTTAGATTTTTTAGTTGACAGATACGCCTTTTTGCTAGTCAGAGAAGACCTCAATGTCCCTGTATGGTTCGTACCGCAGGATTATAGTATTAAATCTTTTCGTCCAGGGGAAGATGAAGGAACTTGGAGTGAAGTTCGAAATGAGGGTTTTGCCAATCTGAAGGGCAATGAAACACCGGTCACCCCAGAAATGGTAGAAAAAATGGTTGCGAGTAAGGATTATATTGAAGGCGGAATGAAAATTCTTTATCATCTCGGAAAACCTGTCGGAATAGTAAGGGGAGCTGACGACGAATATGAAAATGCGCCCATTATGAATATAGGCCCGCTTGCAATCATCCCAGAATATCAAGGACTCGGACTAGGCAGACTTCTATTAAGAGCTTCCCTACAGTTTGCTAGGGAAAAAAACTACAATAAAACTATCCTATCGGTTAATGGAGAAAATGAGCGAGCGCAGGCCTTGTACATTAAAGAGGTTTTCGGCAAGTTGAAGGTGTGGCTTGTTATGAATATGATTTAAATGATTAAAGTGTTTTAAAACCAATTATAACCTCCTAGACTAGAAACCTTCGTATGTATTAGAATAACAGGGATGAATGGAGGAAATAAACGTATGTCTAATTTGCCAAATTGCCCTAAATGTCATTCCGAATACACGTACGAGGATGGAAGTCTTTTTGTTTGCCCGGAATGTGCTCATGAATGGAATTTAGAATCAGATACAGAGAATGAAGACCAAAATATTGTTAAAGATTCAAATGGAAATGTTTTAACCGATGGGGACTCTATTACAGTCATCAAAGACCTAAAAGTAAAAGGAAGTTCATCTGTTTTGAAAGCAGGTACAAAGGTTAAGAACATCCGTTTAGTGGATGGAGATCATAATATTGATTGTAAAATCGATGGTTTTGGCGCGATGAGTTTAAAATCTGAATTTGTTAAGAAGTTATAGTGTCTAATAATGAAAACAGCTAGGTATAAAGCCTAGCTGTTTTCATAGAGAAAAATACATACTAGTTTCGTTTAGAGTTGCAAACCAATCCAAAGGGGGAATTGTGATGGAAAAGGTACTTATACTTGGTGCAAGCGGACTTGTAGGAAGAGCTTTACTCGATGAATTTAAAGATCGATTTGACCTATACGGAACATATTCTTCTTCGTTAACCAGTCTTCCTGATGAGAAGCAGTTCCAGTTGGAAGTTCAGCAAATCGATAAGTTGAAGGAAATAATAAGATCAATTAAACCAGACATTGTGATTTCTTGCCTAAGAGGAGATTTTGATCAACAGTTGAAGTTTCATAAAGAATTGGCTCTGGAATTACAACATACCAGCAGCCGGGTGTATTACTTTTCTACGACAAATGTATTTGATGGGGACTTTTCAAGACCTCACACAGAAACAGATCTACCTATTGCTGAATCAGATTATGGGAAATTCAAAATTGCATGTGAAAATATGCTAAAAGAAATTTTGGATGAACGGGTGATGATGATCCGAATCCCAGCGATTTGGGGGAAGAATTCCCCAAGATTGAATTTAATAAGAGAAAGCATAAAAAATAATAAAGTGATAAATGTCTATAGCAATTTGGTATGTAACAATCTTTTGGATGTTCAGTTAGCAAAACAACTACGATACATTATTGAACATAAGCTAAAAGGAATCATTCACTTAGGTACGAAGGATAGCATGGCGCAGGGACAATTCTTTGAACAGGTCATAAGTAAACTTGAGGGTGATCAGAGCATATTACGCTATCAATCATATCAGGATAAAGACGTCACTTATTATTTTCAATTAACTTCAAATCGCGAGGATCTCCCAGTTTCTTTGCAAAGTACGAACAAGGATATTATAGATTACTTGGTTTAAAAAATAGTGAAGAGCTTGGATACTCCAAGCTCTAGTTCCCTTTATATTTTAGTCTTTAGATGACCCTAGAAATGCCCCATTTCTACATGATAGTTTTTATCGGTAAGAACTTTATGCAGCTGGTCAATATGATCGTGATTTTTTGTCTCGACTGAAATTTCTATTTGGGCGTAGCCTGGATAAATATCCTTGCCAATCCGGTGGAGATTAACGGATTGAACGTTGGCGTCTAATTCGGTTATCGAGCTTAATACTCTTTGAAGTTCACCAGGTTTGTCTTTTAAGGTAATCGTAAAATTCGCATACCTTCCAGATTCAACTAAACCGCGTTCGATAATTCTTGAAATAAAATTCATATCTACATTTCCGCCGCTTAATACAGCAACCACTTTTTTCTCCTTAATGTTCAATTTTTCATAAAGTAAGGAAGCAAGTGAGACGGCGCCCGACCCCTCAACTAAAAGCTTATTCCTCTCCAAAACCATTAGCATAGTCCTAGCAATTTCCATTTCATCGACGCAAAAAACATCATCCACGTATTTTCGAACGATTTCAAAGGGCTTCAACCCTGGTTTTTTAACGGCAATTCCATCAGCCATTGTAGGGGTGGAGTCAACCATTACAGGTTTATTTTCAAACAAGGACTGCTTCATACTTGGACAGGCAAGGGCTTGAACGCCGTAAACAGAAATATGAGGATTTTTTTCCTTTACTGCCATAGCGACACCAGCAATGAGTCCGCCGCCGCCAATCGGACAAATAACCGCCTCAACATCTGGAAGCTGGTCGAGGATTTCTAATCCGACAGTTCCTTGTCCTGTAATGATAGCCTCATCGTCAAAAGCATGAATAAAGGTCGCATCGAGTTCCTCTTTCAGTTTTAATGCATAGGAGAGAGCATCATCGAATGTGGCCCCCTCTAAAATTACTTCAGCCCCATATTGTTTTGTGGCAAGGATCTTACTAAGTGGAGCGCCTTTAGGCATCACAATTTTGCATGGTACGCCAAGCATTTGACTCGAATACGCTACTCCTTGAGCATGGTTTCCAGCAGAGGCAGCGACTACTCCCTTTGTGAGTTCTTCCTTTGAAAGTGAATTAAGCTTATTGTAAGAGCCCCTTACTTTAAAGGAGCCTGTTTTTTGAAGATTTTCAAGCTTTAAATAAACTTCATTGTGAGCGAGCTGACTAAATGTTTTGGAATAATCAAGGGGTGTCATATGGACAATTTCCTTCATTTTCTCCCGTGCAATGATGATATCATCGATGTTCAAGTTTTTTCCTCCTCCGTCCACAAGGTTCTTCTTTTTAGGATGTACTGGAGAAATTAAACTATGTCTAATTTTCATTCAAATCCAATACTTCCTGCCTCGGCCTGTTTAAAATGCTGTTGACATTGTATGTATTTATAATTATTATATGTTTAAACATTTAAACGTTTAAACGTTTGACTATTGAATACTTGAATAGGAATAAAATCTGGAGGAGCATAAAATATGATGAAGACGGCATTGATTACAGGGGCAACAAGCGGTTTAGGATATGAGTTTGTAAAACTGTTCGCAAATGATGGTTACAATCTTGTCCTAGTTGCTAGAAACGGAAAAAAACTGGAGGAAATCAAGCGAACTTTTACGAATATAGAAGTTACTGTCATCCCTAAGGATTTGAGTGTCCTTGGTGCTCCTAAAGAGGTATTTGAAGAACTTGAAAATCTAGGAATTGACATAGATGTGCTGGTTAATAATGCCGGTTTCGGGTTAATGGGTAAGTTTGATGAACTGGATATCCAAAAAGAATTAAATATGATTCAATTAAACATATCCGCACTGACTGAATTAACTTATTACTGTTTACAAAAAATGAAACAAAGAAATAGCGGTAGAATTTTAAATGTTGCAAGTACTGCTGCATTCCAACCTGGTCCACTAATGGCTGTGTATTATGCAACGAAAGCTTTTGTTCTTTCGTTTTCAGAAGCACTTGTTGAGGAGCTATCTGGCAGCTCCATTACTGTTACAACTCTTTGTCCAGGTGCAACGAAAACTAATTTCGGTTCTGTTGCAAGTGTTGAAGGCACGAAAATGTTCAGCCGTGCGATGGCTTCTGATTTAGTAGCACAAAGCGGTTACAAAGCATTGATGAGTGGGAAGCGCGTAATTATTACTGGAGGATTAAATAAGGCAGGTGCACTTGGAGCTAAATTTATGCCAAGAAGCATTGCCGCTAAAATAGCGAAGTATGTCGCAAGGGACAAGTAATTACTTGTGAGCGTATGAATTGAAAAGGGGGGGATTCTTTTTATGGCACAGCAAGCTATTGATGTATTTAGGGCATGTATACCGTTATTTACCGCACTTAGTGATCCGGCAAGACAGGATATTATCCTTTTGCTGGCAGAACATGAGCGGTTAAGTGTTAATGAAATTGCCGAACAGTCTAAACTGTCGCGCCCGGCAATTTCCCATCATTTAAAAATTATGCGCGACAATCATCTTGTGGAAATTGAACAAAAAGGTACACAGCGCTATTATTCACTTTCTTTAGATCAAAGTTTAAAGCAATTGAAACAGCTGATAGATATTGTTGAGAGTGAGTGTATTCTTTAGCTCATTCTTTTCTTTATTTTATCCATGGTGGAGTCCCTACTAAAATTTTCTTTCTATGATAGGGTGAACCGTGCCATAAGTAAATGAGGTTTTTGGGTTGGAATTTTTGGTGATTGCAATTAGAGAATTTGATTCCACACTCAGCACACGTGGAGTGCTGTTCACTACTAATTTTAAAATAATAAAGATGTGGCCGTGTGTACAAGCAATCTCCTTACTGACGTAAGGAGATTTTATTATAAAATAATGGTTTTCTCGTTAGACTGACCTTAACACTGTTTATCATTTGAAGTGCTGTTGTTACTAGCAGGAGGTAACGAGAATCTATGGAATATTTCCAGTGTACCGTCTTCCCTTATATACCAATCATTTTGAATAGCTGGTTTAACGCTCTGTCGATTTTGCCAACAATTCAAAGACCATAATTGGATAATTTTTTATATTGAATAACGGTACTTAAAAGTGCTGATTCCTTATTTGCATAAAAATCAGGAATTTCAATACGATTCCACCAATATAGAGATTGCATTTCTTTTGGTAAAGAATCATCAATAAGTTTTACCATATTAATACACGCTGTAAGATATTTCTTTACAGTGTTTGCATCATAATCCAACAGGTACTGTAGTTTCGATAGGTTTGAATGTTCCTCTTTATATATTGAGGAATGTACATATCGATTTCGATAATTGAGTATTTCTTTATAAGTTTGAAAATCTTTATTTATTTTCGATTTTATATCTGGAAATATCTTGTAAATAATCTTCTTTATAATTTCCTCGTCTGTTATATTCCCCTCATTTGATAACGCCTTATTCTTTACCTGTTCCTCTGGATATAATTCTTTAATATTAATAAACACTTCTATTAAATATGTTTCCACGAAGGTTACCGCTGTAAAAACCATAGTTCTATATAGTCCAGAATAGGCATGTCGTATGTTACGAATTTCGTGGATTTGATCAAACTCATGCTGGCTTATATGCGGAACTAGCTTAGATTGGTACATTATATAATCGGTTGTTAATGTCAAAAAATTATTCCAGTGAATCTTTAAATCACCTAGAAGGATGAAGACGGGTGTCGTATGAGTTAAGCCACTTTCAAAACTAAATTCAAGCCAATGATGTTTATGAATATAGGGTGTCCCCCTTCTTTCCATGAAAGATCCTATATTCAATATCTCAGAAATCTCAACTACTTGAAATAAAGTTTTACCTACTTTAACTTCATTAAGTTTATTTCTAAAAAAACTAATTACTTTCGTGGTAGTATCATAATCTTCTATATCATTAAAAAAGTTCTGCTCCATGGATTTTTTCACTGCCCTAGAAATTTTCGCCAGACCTTCAGTAGTCATTTGGCATCCTCCCTTTGAGGTCGCCAAAATATATTCAGCCTTACTATACAGATCCTTCTGAAAATATTCATGATCTTGACCATTAATAATATTTATGAATATACCAGTGATTATATATTTGTAGGTTTTCTTATTATCACCAGTTAGTTTTTTTAAAGAAGTTTTATTATTTATTAACTCCAGTAAATAATCTACTTTTTTCATAGCAAATTACCTCCATAATAAAAGAATGAAAAAAAGCACCCCTAACAGGATGCTACTCTTGTTTATAAACTTTGGCCTTTAACGACAAGCTAGCTTATAAAAATATTCTAGTCTCTTATTGGTAATACCTTCTTTTCTATAAGGTTATTCCCCTTAAAACGCTTACTAATATGTGTTATTATAATGACAGGAATGCATGTTCGTATAATTACTATGGTGGGGATAATTAATGGATAAATTGAACTTAAAGCAAAAAAGATTTGCCGATTACTAAGTAGAAACAGGGAACGCGGCAGCCAGTTATATAGCTTGCTTTTAGTAACCTATGGCGAAGAAGTGGGCTATCCATTCGGCATCTTTCACATCCGTTTTACGTCCAGGAACAGCTTTCATATGTTGCGCATTGACGACGAGAAACTCAATTTCCTCAGCTTCGATAAGATTTACGATAGGTTTCCAGAAGACACCTGTACTTTCCATTGCAACATGAGTACATCCATGTGACTTGATCCAATCTACTAATTTTACAAGAAATACTGTTTTCGTAGAAAACGTTTGAATCTCTTTTCCTTCTGGAGTCATAACACAGGCAGTAATGTTGTCCTTATGGACATCCATACCACAAACTCGTTCAATGATAACTTCCATTGAAACCATCCTTTCTATGGCTATAAAAATAGGAGGCTGGTGCAAAAACCAGAAAAAAGGATTAATCTACCATAAGTGCTTCCCGTAAGGGAGCGACAGTCTGTGATGCACCGTGGTCGTTGGAGTCAGACTAACGGATGGGCTCTAATGGCACCAGAGTTTATCGACCTTCCTCACCCAGCCATAGAAACAGTATTGACGGTTTTAATCTGTTTTCATCCTCTGTGGTGCAGAGCAAATTTGCGCTGCATGATGACTAACGGGTGCAATAGTTGAAAATTGGGGTTGCTGCGGCAGCTCCTTTTCTTGTTCCACTAACGGAGCAGGTTAGTATAACAAGCAAAAGTGATACAATAATAAAATAGGTCTTGTTTTCAAGGAGGTAAAACATGGATTACATTTCACCGAAAGAAGAGGCGTTAAAGGTGAAACGGTGGCCTAAAGATACCATAGCGGCGGGTCGTCGTCATACCGTTGGTCTTAAATCTGACGGAACGGTGACGGCTGTGGGTGATAATAAATATGGCCAATGTAATGTAAGCGGTTGGCTCGATATTGTGGGGGTCGCGGCTGGTAATGTTCATATCGCGACGAACACGGGTAATGCTCATACAATCGGTCTTAAATCTGACGGTACTGTGGCGGCTATGGGTTGGAATAAGCATGACCAATGCGATGTAAACGACTGGCGCGATATTGTAGCGGTTGCGGCGGGTTGGCGTCGTACCATTGGGCTTAAATCGGATGGTTCGGTGGAAGCTGTGGGACGAAATAATGAAGGTGAATGCAATGTAAGCGGCTGGCATGATATTGTGGCGGTCGCGGCGGGTGACTGGCATACCATCGGTCTTAAATTGGACGGCACGGTGACGGCTGTGGGTAATAATAGGTATCGCCAATGCAATGTAAGCGACTGGCGCGGCATAGTGGCGGTTGCGGCGGGTTATATTCATTCTGTTGGGCTTAAATCGGATGGCACGGCGGTTGCTGTGGGTCAAAATAAGGTAGGCCAATGCGATGTTAGCAGCTGGCGCGGTATTGTGACGATAGCGGTGGGTAGTAGTCATACCATCGGCCTTAAATCGGACGGTACTGTGGCGGCTGTGGGCTGGAATGAGTATGGTCAATGCAATGTAAGTGATTGGTGCGATATTGTAGCGGTTGCGGCGGGTTGCGCTCATATCATCGGCCTTAAATCGGACGGCACGGTGGTTGCTGTGGGTGATAATGAATATGGCCAATGCGATGTAAGCGGCTGGCGCGGCATCCAACTGCCCGGCAATTAGTTTTCGGTTAAAAAGGATACAGAACATGCAACTAGTAAATCAAAAAAAGGATTAAACATAAAAGGTAAAAATTCCTTCTTCAGCTAACGGGTGCTTTAGTGAAAGAAGCGTAAATAAAAAAGCCGATTTCCAATAAGAAATCGACTTTTTTTAGGTTGAAACTTCCTTAGCGTTGTAAATCCGCATTTTCCTGACTCTACCCCAATCTGAAAAACGAGATTGAACGCTTGTTTCATACTTTGAAAGACAAGGGATTGGAATGCCCTCGCATGTTTGGATATGACACGCTAATAGATGGTTAGAATTTGTATTATAGAAATATGTTCTTTAAATCGATGATAAAGTCTCCAAAAATACTTACTTCTATTAGATCTTTCCCTTTACATATAACTCTTGAAGTTGATAATATCCACTTTCCTTAAAGATAAACACTTCAACTGTCACAGTACGGTTATCTATGATCAAATACCCTTTAACTCCTGTCGGTTCATATACTTTTATTTTTAGCTAACGCTCATGTTTGTCAGTTAATGGCGATGATATTTTTACAATTATGGAGAGGGAACCGAATGGTAAACGTGGTTCCTTTTCCTTTTTGGCTTTGGACGGTGATTTTTCCATGAAGCGAGTCGATAATGCGATAGCTCACCATGAGTCCTATGCCGGTTCCTTTTTCTTTCAGGGAATAAAATGGTTGTCCAAGACGTTTCACTTCGTCTTCATTCATCCCCACTCCCTCATCTTGGATTTGGATCATCACATGCTGTGACTCCTGTTTCACGCAAATGGAAACCGCACCACCTTGAGGCATCGCTTCGATGCCATTTTTGATGATATTGAGGAAGGCTTGTTTCATTTTTGGGGGATGACCCAATATCGCACACTCTTGCTCCGGAAGTCGGACGTCTATGCTTACTTTTCGTTCTAAAGCATAGGAGTAGAGAATCTTGACGACTGTTTGTATTTTTTGGCAAACATCGACGGACTCTTTCGTATCCGCTTCTGGCTTGGCAAGCGAAAGATATTCGGTAATGACGTCATTCGTTCGATCCACTTCTTCTATACAAATTTGAACATACCTTTTATACGTTTCTGAAATTGGCGATTGTAGAAGTAACTGGAGAAATCCTCGATTGGTCTGCATGGGATTTCGAACTTCATGAGCAAAGGAACTGGCCAATTCTCCGAGTATCTTATATTTTTCCGCCTGTTGAGCTTCCATGTGTAACTGGGCATTTTCCCTTAAGGTTTCAATCAAAAAGACGGTTACGATGGTGGCAACACATATCGCTAAAATTTCCTGAAGTGTGTGGTTAAAAAAATCCATCTCTTGAAAATCCACGAGGATGAAGATCAAGGACATCCCCGATGTTATCATCCAAGCCAGTTTCATTCGACCTGCTCGATCCTGTTGGATGAAACGTGGATATGCTAAAAAAAACATGGGTAAGAAGAAAAGGACTTCGTATGCCGTTGAATAAAAACCTGCCCCCCCGAAATACCAACGATACAACAATAAGATGATCGTGAGAACAATACCTGTTGCGTATCCACCTCCATAAAATATACCTATCATAAGAGCTACAAACCGTAGGTCATTTCGCTCGTTTACATCCGAATAGATCGGGAAGGACATGCACAATACTAACGTAATCGTTGCCAAGAAACTGAAAATTAATTTTTGACGTTTCGTTTCGATGAATTGATGACGATTGGTTAAATGCATAGAATAAAAAAAGACAGGGATCAAAATAATCATTACTTGTAAGAGCAAGTTTTTAGTATGTTCCATACATTTTACCTCATTGTTAAATTCATTCTAGTATAAAAGATAACCGAATATAAAAACAGGGGAAAAAAATGGGTTCTGATGCAAAAAACTCAAAACAATCACAATTAATCTCTAAAGCTTGGACATACTGATACTATTACTCAAAAAAGGGATATGATCAGTATGGGGTCCTGATACGATTGCTTTATGCTGTTTATTAATTACATGGGTCTACAAGGTTGGGGTTTATTCGATTTCTATATAGATATCGAAAGTGGAACGACAGCTAATCGTGAAAACTTTCAAGGAATGATTGAGGATGCAGAAAAGAAAAAGTTTGACTGTATTTTAGCAAAAGAACTATCTCGACTTGCCCGAAATGGAGAATTGGCTTATAAGGTGCGGAGAATCCTAAGATCCTCTAAAGTCCATCTAATCACTTTAGATGGTGCCATAAATACACTAGAGGATAATACAGATAAATTTGGACTTTACGCCTGGTTGTATGAGGAGGAAAGCCAACGCATATCTAAGAGGATAAAAGTTGCTTTAGCTCAGAAGGCAAAAGCGGGAGAATTTAAAGGATCTAATCCGCCATATGGGTACAAAATCGTTAATAAGCAATTGGTCTTAGGAGATACAAATACATTAGAGGCGGTCAAAATAATTTTCCACCTTTATTTACAAGGTAAAGGAATAGATTCAATAGCCAGAGAAATGGATAAAAGAAAATATCCCACTCCAGCTGCTGTTGCACTAAAAAAGAATGCGGGTCAGTATTGGCATGGAAATACGGTCAAGGTAGTTCTGCAAAACCCTCATTATGTGGGTGACCTTGTTCAAGGAAGAAGTCAAACACGCAGCGCAATTGATAAAACTAGAGATTTAAACCCAGAAAGCGAGTGGATTGTTGTTCATAATACCCATGAGGCCATAATTACTCGTGAAGATTTCGAGGCAGTTCAAATAATGATGAAAAGTCGGTATACTAAGCGACCAAAGGCAAAGAAACACTTATTCACCAATATTGTTTATTGTGCGGATTGTGGGACTTCATTATGGTTTATGCAAAATCGCAAAGGATATGTTTGTGGTCGATATCGGAAACATGGAATTCATGCTTGTTCAAGCCATTTAATAAAGGAAAAGCACCTAAAGAATTTTATTTTAGAAGATTTACGAGAAATGGCATCTGTAGCTGCGAATAAATCGGATTTCGTTCAAAAGGCCAGCGATAAGATAAAAAGTATTAAGAAGGATTTTCAAAATAAACAACAAAGAATAACTAAAGAAATGGAGTCACTAAAAACAGAAAATAGAAACCTTCTAAGGTTACTGGTACAAGGGACCATTACTCAAGAAGATTACCGACCAGTTGCGGATGAGAACCAGCAGAAAGTTCAAAACCTACAGCAACAGTTAGTGGTTCTAAACAAGCAGTTAAAACGAACAAGTGACTATAATGAGGTAACAGCAAAAATTATGAAATATGTAGATTGGATTCTTGAATTTCAAGAATTAAATGAAGAATTACTACATCGGATTATTGAACGAATCGATGTAAAAGAAAACCAGGACCTTGTAATCCAGTATCGTTTTTCAAATCCCTTTGCTGTTTAATGTAGTCACCGGCATTCCACACACCTGGAGTGTGTGTCGCAGCTCATTTTTAAGAAAGGCAATCCCTTCGGGCATTGACTTTTTATGTTTCTTGTAACGGATTATCGAAGATGTATTGAATATGGACCCCTCCATCATGATTACAAGTAATTTTCTCAACCAATGAATAAAGAATCTGCGGCGTTAATTCTATTGGAGTTAATACATCTTTGGCAAGAAGCTGATGAGACTACTAAAAATGCGGCACTCTTTTCTTACCAATGTTAAAACGAAAACAAACTGTTATTTCAAATGTTATTAATATCACTGCTCTCCATTATTGATTTCGGATATCCAAGTCTGGCAACCTTTATCATGGCACGTCCCAGCTGTTCAGACGTTGTTATAGAATTCGGAAAGAGTTTTTTCAAGAGAGGATAAATTGGCCTCGTTACATCATAAACCAACTGATAGATTTTCGTTTTCGATTTAACTCCATGTAATGGAATGATTCCACCTGGGCGGAACATATATGCCGCTTTGAATGGCAATCGAAGCAAATCATTCTCCGTTTTACCTTTGACTCTCGCCCACATGGTGCGCCCCTTTTCCGTACTATCAGTACCTGCTCCGGTAACATAGATGAAGGTCATATTTGGATACAATTTTGATAATGTCTGAGCGACAGATAAGGTGATATAATAGGTAATATTTCGATAACTCTCTTCTGTCATGCCCACGGACGAGACACCTAGACAGAAAAAACAAGCATCATAGCCAGAAAGAGTATTTTCAATTTCTGTTAAATCTAAGAAATTTGTATGTTTAACTTCACGTAACTTTTTTTGGTTTTGTCCAGTATTACTACGGCCTACCGAAAGCACACTTTGAACATTGGAATCTAGCAAACACTCTCGCAGCACGCCTTGCCCAACCATACCTGTAGCCCCGAAAAGAATGACCTTCATATCTCAATGCCTCCAATTTTCCATTATTATCAATTAGCTGGTTTTTACTATGTTCGTAAGGCTTTTTATTATTTTGATTTTATCAACATTATCGATCGATGTTAAACGAGGAGACCTGGTGCACCTGATTTTAAGAGGATGTTACTAGGAGAATCAGTGATAAAAGTAAAAATAACGAATTAATTGCGGTTCTATAAATAATCATTCACTCTAAAAAAGAATTTTCTAAAGCTAACAAGTAAAAGATAAAAATAATAAAAACAGGTTTGAAAGGGGTGTGAATATGCCTGAGCATTATGAAGTAATTCTTAGGTCAATCACTTCCTTCGGTCTTTTACTAATCGGTGCGCGGATATTAGGCAAACAAACTATCTCTAAAATGACCATATTTGATTTTATTGCTTCCATTACAATGGGAGCAATTGCAGCAAACTTAGCCTTTAATACTTCTATAAAATTTCATCTTACTCTACTTTCATTTAGCATATTTGTTGCTGTGGTATTCTTGACTGCGGTTATTTCACTTAAAAGTAAACGAGGTAGAAAATTTTTTGCAGGAGATCCAACCATCGTTTTACAAAATGGAAAAATATTAGAAAATAACATGAGGATGATGCGCTATACTTTAGATTATTTAAACCAACAATTAAGAGAAAAAGATATATTTAATATTGAAGAGGTTCTATATGCAATTATAGAGACAAATGGAACATTAACCGTATTAAAGAAACCACAATATAGGTACGTTACAAGACAAGATTTAATGATTCCGGAATTGCAAGAACAAAGGCTAGCTATTGAACTAATAATGGATGGAGAAGTGATAGAGCAAAATCTAAAACAAAATAATCTTTCACATAAATGGTTGCAATTAGAATTAGATAAACGTAAATTAAGCAAAAAAGAGGTAGTTTATGCTGTTCTGGCTGCTAATGGTAATATTTATGTTGATACATACAAGGACCATATTATTTCACCCATTGATAAAGAATAGGCACCAAGCCAGTTTACTTGTTATTTCACAAAATATACTTATCCACACAAAGAAGTGACAGGCACCACAAAAGGACATTTGTCCATACGTGGTGCCTGTCACTTTTTTACCTTAGGTGTTGTTTTCCTCACGAAGAAGTCATAATTAGAGAGAGATACCAAAAAAAGGAAATGTGATAGATTGGAGAATAGTGACTGAAACTGTTCGCATTCTTCCCGGTATCGACTAATGAGAATGTAAACTACTTTCTTCCATCCAATAAGCTTCCCTTATATTGATCTGCTTACGAATTTTCCGGGTGACATCAATAGTGATTTCACCCTCTTCGTACAAGTTCTGTATTTCATCACGTTCTGCTTGAAAGGCTTTCACTCGTAATTCTCTTTGTAATTGTGTGTATTGAGTAGAATCTGCGCCTTTTTTGGCTAGTTTTAATTTCATGATTAATTCGCTATATTCTCCGATAATGACTAAATAAATATTGGCATTTTCAGATGTCATTTGATTCTTCAAATACTGAATAGCTGTTTTCGCCATGTTTACTTTTAGTCGGATGATCTTTTTTATTTGTGCTTGGCGATGTGTAAGCCGTTCTTTGTTATTTGGCAGAAAAAGATGAACAACCTGGTACAAACTTCTTTTAACCAAGGTCCAAATAAATAATCTACGGTAGTGGATTCGGTTTGTAACCGCGAGCCTCATCCGATGGATATGTTCTTCAGACATATAAGTCATTTCACGGTCAATTTGTCCCTCTTTTTTCAATTTTTCGATGTAGTTGGCTTCGGCATCAAGGGCCTTCATCCGAATTTCATTTTCTATTAATTTCAGTCGCTCGGAGTTTTCATCACTTACATTAGTAAGTCGATTCCGAATTTGAGTGTATGCTGAAATAACGGAGACAGCTGCTCCACGATTTTCATCATTCATCAATTCCCGAATCGAACGAATCGCGGAGTCAATTGTCCGGAGCATAGCAACCTGTTCCATTTCCTCCTTAAGTTTATCCGTATTTCCTTTATCCGGCTTGGCGAGAATCGGCAAGAAAATGCTCGCTGCTACTAGTGTTACAAGTATCACCCCAGCAGCAATAAAGATGAATAACGAGCGCTGAGGAAAGGGACTTCCATCCGCCAGTACATAGGGAATCGTAAATGCACCGGCTAGTGTAACAGCCCCTCGTACACCAGAAATCGTAATGATGCCAATCGCTCTCATCGAAGGCATTTGGATTTGCTTTTTCAGCCAGCCCCAATGCCAGGCAGCCCCGATCCACAAGAAGCGAAGGACGAAAAGTGAAGTAGAAATGATGAAAATATACTTACTCACTTCCCAATTATTAAACAATGGGTCTTGAAAAATTTCACTAATGACACTTGGTATTTGTAAGCCCAGCAGCACAAATACCAATCCGTTTAGAATATAGATAAGTACGGTCCAGGTACTTTGGGAAACCACTTGCAATTGCATTGCAGGGGATTGGTCACGATCGCGATAGATGGTATGAACAATGCCTGCGGCTACGACAGATAAAATGCCAGATAGATGGAAATGCTCAACAAGGTAAAAAATCACAAAAGGGGTGAGGAGTTGGATGAGCATGTGAATCGTTACATCCTCCATCCCCAGCCGTCGAATAAAAATTTTCAATTGGATAATAAGGACGGCAAGAATGGCACCACCTGCTAAACCTCCAATGGAAATAACTAAAAAGCTCCAGCTTGCCTCAGTTAATGAAAAAACGCCCGTCACAGTGGCGGCTACGGCAAATTTAAACGCTACTAAACCGGAGGCATCATTCATGAGTCCTTCTCCTTCAAGGACATGCATAATTGTTTGCGGTATCTTTACCCTGCTTGAAATGGCACTCACGGCAACGACATCAGTAGGAGAAAGGATGGCCGCTAACGCAAAAGCAGCAGGCAATGGAATCGACGGGATGAGCCAATAGATTAAGTATCCAATTGCGAATACGGTGACAAACACAAGCCCAAGAGCTAGCAATAGTATTGGTTTTCGTAATTTCCATAATGCGTGTCGTGAAACATTTTTTCCATCATGAAAAAGTAGGGGAGCGATAAATAAAACGAAGAACAATTCCGGCTCCATTGGGATATGAATTCCTATTGGAAGTGCTGCAAGTAAAACCCCTAGTGCAATTTGAACCAACGGCACTGGTATGTATGGCATAAAATGATGGATGAAACTAGACAAGCCGATAACAGCGAGTAATAAAAGTGTAAGTAGAAAAAATTCCATTTCATGTCTCCTCTCCTAAGTATTTTGTGTAACAAAGATACTTTTCAACACTTTAAAGAGAGTAATTCCACTTTTTCAAAAAAAATAAGCGAACAGTGAATGGCACTGTCCGCCAAATTTTTAAACTTCCACCTGGGCAACTTTCACTGTCCAGTTAAATGGATCTTCTTTTTTTCCTAGTTGGATTCCGGTCATTTCATCATAGAGGCGCTGAGAGAGTTCACCGATTTGATGGTCATTTATTGTAATCGCTCGGTCATTCCAAGTTAATTCGCCAACAGGGGAAATAACAGCAGCTGTTCCTGCACCAAAAACTTCTTCAAGTTCGCCGCGCGCATGTGCTGCAAAAACCTCTTCAATTGAAATTTTCTCTTCGCGTACAGGAATATTCCAATATTTTAGTAATTCAATAACCGAGTCACGGGTAACACCTGGTAAAATGCTTCCGTTTAATCTTGGTGTTACCACTTCGCCATTGATCTTGAAGAAGATATTCATGCTGCCAACTTCTTCGACATATTTCTTCTCTTTTGCATCAAGCCAGAGGATTTGAGCAAATCCATTTTCATCGGCTTTTTCCTGTGCTTTCAGACTAGCCGCATAATTTCCAGCAGTCTTCACATGGCCCACTCCGCCAATAACCGCCCGAACATACTGTTCTTCCACATAAATCTTCACAGGACTTAATTGGTCACCATAATATGCACCCGATGGAGAGAGAATGACTAGCAATTTATATTGTTTCGCGGGACGAACACCAAGATAAGGTTCGGTTGAGAAAATAAACGGACGAATGTATAGAGAAGTCCCTTCTCCATCAGGAATCCAATCCTTTTCTGTTAAAATCAATTGTTTAATGGCATTTAATAGGAAATCCTCATCAATTTGGGGAATGCACAGTCTTTCGCATGAATCATTCAATCGCCTCATGTTTTTTTCAGGGCGGAAGAGCTGGATCGTTCCATCTGCTGCCTTATAGGCTTTCATCCCCTCAAAGATTGCTTGTCCATAGTGAAAAACCATCGCAGAAGGATCGAGTGTTAATGGCTCGTATGGAGTTATTCTCGGGTCATACCATCCGATTTCATGTTGATAATCCATAACAAACATATAATCGCTAAAAAACTTACCAAAACCAAGTGAAGCAAAATCAGGCTTTTCTTTTAAAACGTCTCTTTGAACAAATCCAATTTCTTGTTTCATGGTTACACCTCTAGTCGATTCTCTACTTTACATTGTTGAAAAGTAGGCTATTTTGAACTTTTGAAAGCAAAGTTTTCCAAATGGGGAAGCCGAATTGAAATTAACTGTATTATCTAACTATACCACTTAAGTAGTACAAACTTCCATCCTCTAAGATTAAGATGAACAAAATCTTGGGTAATGGAACCTATTTTAAATGGGCACGACTAAAGGAAAAATGATTGTGGTAATATTTAACTAAATGTAAACTGGAGGAGAATTAACTACCCCCTACCGAGAGATGGAATTACTTGCTTGGTACGTTGCTCAAAAAAAAGAAGAAAAAAATAGATCCTAAAAGTTGAAGGTTACGGAGGTCAAACATGTGGTTGATGTTTTTACAGAAATAATTATCGAACGCCCAGTTGTGCAGGTCTCAAAATATGCAGCCAATCCTGACAACGCCCCAGAATGGTATGTAAATATTCAATCAGCCGAATGGCAAACCGAAAAACCATTAACCTTGGGTTCAAGAGTGGCCTTTAAAGCACAATTCCTCGGGAGAGAACTTGCCTATATCTATGAAATTACAGAGTTTATTCCAGAAAAAAAGCTGGTTATGAAGACCGCACAGGGACCTTTTCCAATGGAAACGACCTATACTTGGGAAGCGTTAGAAGGCAATCAAACACGAATGACCTTAAGGAACAAAGGAAATCCAAGCGGTTTTTCAAAAGTATTTGCACCGTTTATGGCTCCAATGATGAAGCGAGCAAACATGAAAGATTTAAAAAATATTAAGGATATTCTTGAGTCTTATAATAGTGTGTTAACAGAAGCTAAAAAAGAAAAACGCAAACAATAATTTAATATATAAAAGAGGAGTGAAGCGATCAAGCATCACTCCCTTTATCGTTTTCGCTGGTTTCTTAAGTAGTTTTGGTCTAGACTATTCTTGCTTGCTCCAATATTTATTGAAACTTAATCGGCCTTTTTTTCGTATACATAGAACAAAGCTTAAAAGGAGATGTTGTAATGTTTCTAGCTGAACTTCAGCCAGAGGAGAGGAAGGCGTTTCTTGAACTTGCTGCTCTGATTGCCAAAATTGATGGAAAAGTATCTATATTCGAGAATTCCGTACTTATCAGGTACCAAAAGGAAATGGGACTTGAGGATTATAAAATAAAGGGTCTCGAAATTGGGGGAATCCTTAAAGTATTTAAGAATGAACGCTCAAAAAACATCGTCTTAACCGAACTCCTTCAACTCATCTATTCAGATGGAGTTTTTCATGATCAAGAAAGCGAAACCATCCAATTCATAAAGTCGTACTTCGGCTTTGATTCAAGTGAATATGGAAGTTTCAAGGATTGGATTGTTAAGATAAAGGAATTAACGGTGACTAAGGGGACGTTGAAATAAAAAAACGTACTATTCCTCAGACAAATTAAAAATTATTAGTATAGAAAAAGAAGGATGCCGGTAGTGTAACCGCATCCTTCTTTTTTTTATAAATCTGAATCTTTTTAGAATTTTCCGATTTCCATAAATTAATATTGACGGGGATTACCATGATGTTATATATTTTAACATATTAATGTTAGGAAATATGACACGAGGGGCTGTTTCTTTGAAAAAGATTGAGGCAATCATTCGACCGGAGAGGCTCACAGATACGATTAAGGGTTTGAAAAAAGTTGGAATTACGGGTTTTACTGTTTCACAGGTGGTTGGAAGAGGGAAACAAAAAGATACGCAAGGTGTGTATCGCGGAAAAAATTATCAAGTGACACTCCATCCAAAAGTGAAAATGGAAATTGTTCTTTCGGACTATTTGGTAGAGTCTACGATCCAGACCATCGTTCATGCTGCTCAGACCGGTGAAGATGGGGACGGTAAAATATATATTTATCCAATTCTAGAAGCTTATAATATTCGGACCGGGACAATTGACTATGATATTGATGATCTAGCGAATGGTAAGGGGTGATCTTATGGAGCTAATGTACATAAATACCGTATGGGTTGTCCTTGCTGCAGCTATGGTTTTGTTTATGGAAGGCGGATTTAGTTTACTGGAAGCTGGATTTGTCCGAACGAAAAATGCGGTTAATGTTACAATGAAAATTTTTGTTGACTTAACAATTGGGGCTCTGGCATTTTGGATCATCGGATTTGGGGTAATGTTTGGAAAAGATGCATTTGGGTTCATTGGGACCAGCCTTTTTGGAAGTCCTGATAAAATTGTACTTTCTATTGAATTGCCAAGTGTTGCTTTTGTTCTTTTTCAAATGGGGTTTGCTGTGGCGTGTGTCTCAATTATTTCGGGTGCAGTAGCAGAACGGATGAATTTTAAAGCCTATGTAGTCACTGCTGCGCTCATTTGTATGATTATCTATCCTCTTTCTGGACATTGGATTTGGAACAGCGAGGGATGGCTGGCGAAGTTAGGAATGGAGGATTTTTCGGGTTCAGCGGCTATTCATGCACTCGGTGGGTTTACTGCTTTGGCTATGGCAAAGCTACTGGGACCGAGAAAAGGAAGGTTTAATTCGGATGGCAGCGTTAATGTGTTTGCCCCAAGTAACATTCCGCTAGCTTCAGCAGGAGCATTTATTTTGTGGTTCGGATGGTTTGCATTTAATGCAGGAAGTACATTAGATGCCTCTAGCTCAGCCTTAGCGCCAATTGCTATTAATACAATGTTAGCTGGAGCAAGCGGTGGGTCGGCAGCTCTCTTTTTGACGATGCGAAAGTTCGGAAAAGCCGATCCAAGTATGACAATAAATGGTGTTTTAGCTGGTTTGGTAGCAATAACGGCAGGATGTGCTTATGTTTCTGAATGGAGCGCAATCCTGATTGGAGCTTTAAGTGGCTTGCTCGTTATTTATGCTACTCTGTTAGTCGATTATTTAAAGGTGGATGATCCTGTAGGCGCTGTGGCTGTTCATGGATTCGGCGGAGTGTTTGGTACGATTGCTGTTGGATTGTTTGATCGGTCCCAAGGCTTTTTAACGACTGGTGATTTCTCGCTTCTAAAGGTGCAACTACTGGGTGCGGTGGTGGTCATTGTCTGGGGGTTAATTGCTGGAACTTTTATTGCGAAGGTATGCACAAAGACAGTGGGTTTCCGAGCAACAGAACGGGAAGAGGACGAGGGCTTAGATATGTCTTATCACGGTATTCCTGCTTACAATGAATTAGAGCGTTTTACCGATATCCCAACTAGCCTATTTAATTTTGAAGAGACAACAGGGATCACCGTTGCTTCTCCTACCATTAGGAAAGAGAAGGAAGTAATGTAGTTAGCTTGGAATCCCTTCACGGAGGGATTCCTTATTTTATGCAAACGTTATTGATTCGTTGACCTCCGAATCGTTCAGGTAAGATGCAGCTAAGAAATAAATGCGTCCCCCTATATTAAAAGATGACCGCGGTATTTGAACCGTGGTCATTTTTTAAAAACTTTTATTTGATTGATGACGAGGAATTCGTTAAGCTACGAAGCACTTTTTTGTATTGTTTTAAAGAGCTTACCTTGCCTATATAGCTATTCTTTCTTTTGAAATCAGAGGAAATAAACAGGATGGCAAGGGATGGGAAGAATTTTTTGGTACGAAAACGAAGGTCCTTCCAATAAACAAAGTAGCCGTTTTTTCTAACAGCAACAAAAGGATAAGCGAACGATGTACTGGCAAGAAAGTCTGACACGGACTCGTCATTTGTACTCTCAGAAACCAATACTGGAAAGTCAATATTTTTGGCAAGAGTATGTTCTATGTCGAGTGTATTATCTGAATAAACTCCAAATAAAAAGTCCTCCCTCGTCTCGATAAAAATATCCCATTTAAATAGGGTGATGCGCGGGATTAGTTTTATACGGTCAGCTCTAATAAAATGTTGCTGTAGGTGCCTTTTGGTTAATAATGCTGACAGAGTTCGAACAGCAAGGTATAAAAATATGAATACATAAATGATTAAAAAGATAATCCCTGCCTGGTAGAAAAAGAGTAATCCAAACCCTAGAAAATGGAGGGTTAAAATGTAAGGGTCCAATAATGGGATAGCGTCAAAGGCAATCCATTTTTGGGAAAAAGGCAGCAGGATTTGCGTTCCATGGACATTGAATAAATCAAAAAAGACATGAAGAATTACTGCTAAGAACGTCCATAAAAAGAGAGGAAGAAATTCTGAAACGGGGAAGAGTGGGTAAAGTAAGCCTGAAACCAGTAATCCCCATAAAGGAAGAGCTGGAAGGGAATGTGACAGGCCTCTGTGATTCCTGAAATAGCTACCTTTTCCTTTTAATCTGTAAATGATATCAAAATCAGGAGCATTTGAACCTATTACCACCCCTAACATGACCGCCTGTGATAGGGTCTGATTAGATGATACGACAGGGTCGATTTGAGCAAGAGCACCAATGCCAAACCCTATAACAATATGCGAAAAAGTATCCACTCTATCACTCCTCTACTTTATTAATATATTGGAGAAAAATCGTACAACAAATCAGGCATATTTTTGTATCTTTGGTTCATCGATAACGGCTCGATAATGCCAAAGTAAATTGGAAAAGATTTTATCCCAGCTTTGTGTTAGCGCATAATTTCTCCCTTCTATCCCCAATTGCTTTCTCAGGCCATCATTTTCTAATAACTTCAAGATGGCGTTCGTAAACTCAATTACATTGCCGGCTTCACACAAATAACCTGTTACTCCTGCCTTAATAATATTTTTTACGCCTCCGGAATTGGCGGTAATTGCGGGTGTACCACTTGCAAGTGCTTCAATCACAACATTTCCAAACGTTTCAGTAGGAGAGGGAAAAACGAATAAGTCTGATGCAGAGTAGATTTCCGCTAATTGTTCTCCAGTTAAGTATCCTGTTAATGTCATGTTCGCAGGCGCTTCTATTTGAAGTTCTTCCCTTTCGGGACCGTCTCCGATAACAAACCATTGAACTTCCTCATTGATCTCAGCCGGCAGTGCTTTTGCTACAGCTAAGAGTGTCTTTACATCTTTTTCTGGGGCTAACCTGCCTACATAGGTTAAGAGGTACTTTTTTGAAATCCCCCATTGCTCACGAATAGCTTGTTTTTCGTAATGAGGGTGAAAAAGCTGACAGTCAACTCCACCGGGCCAAACTTCTAAATTAACAAATCCCTGGCATTTGAGTTGAGTTAACGTTTCATTAGAAGGGACAAATAATTTTTTAAAGGGTTTATGAAACCAAGTCATATATTTCCAAAGGATTTTTGAAAAAAATCTAAGATCATAAAATTTCAAATAATGGTCAAAATCAGTGTGATAGGAGCCGACAAGTGGAATAGTTAGTTTTTTTGCAAGATAGACACCACAAAGTCCCATGTTAAATGGTGTAGCGACATGAATGATATCCGGGGAGAATTCTTCTAATTCTGATTTAATACGAGAAAGATTGGGAAAAGCCAAGCGACACTCAGGATATAAGAAAAAAGAGAGACTTTTAATGCGGCGAACGTTTGAAGAAACATATTCGTTTGAAAGAGAATCAGGTGCAAAGACTTTGTAAGAGATGTTTTTATTATCCAAGTAGTGAATGAAATATTTAAGCGTCCGAGCAACTCCATTGATATCCGGGTCATAGGTATCAGTGAAAATGGCGATCCTCATAACCTTTCCTCTCTGACCAATATTGAACTACCGTTTTGGGGATACTTTAGATACTTAAACGTCATTCTCATCTACTCCCTCCAAATTATTAGCTCCCCTTTATTGTATTAAATAAAGGAAACCAATCTTCTTAAGATTCTGTTAATAAAATGTAAAGATTCTGTATAGTAAAAAAAAGCAAGTGATCATTAAGAATTTTTAGAGTTTTTGTAAAACTATTGTATAACCTGATTAGTTCTCCCTTTTATATATCCAAAAAGTTAAGGCCCCCTATTTTAGGGGGCCGCATCTATTTTCTTAGTTGTAAACGGGAATTTCTATAATAAATTCTGTGCCATTTTCATTACTGCTGGCATGCATCGTCCCTCTATGATTTTCCACAATCTTTCGAGATACCGATAATCCTAAACCAGTTCCAGTATCTTTGGTAGAAAAGAATGGGTCAAAAATATGTGTTAGGATAGAAGCGTCGATTCCTTTTCCATTATCACTAAAAATAAATTGAACATGCGTGTTAATTAACCTTGTGAAAATGGTGATTTTTAAAGGAGAATCCTTTTTAGCTTGAAGCGAATTTTGAAATAGATTGATAAAAACCTGCAATAACTCCCCGCGATTACATAGGATCGACAGATATTTAGTGGTTGGAAGAATCTCTACATTTAAATCGACATTGTAAAGTAATGATTCACTTTTTAGAAATTCCCACAGGTAATCAATTAAAAACTTGTGGACTTGGATAACTTCTAACTCTTTATCTGAAGGTTTAGTGATCCTTAAAAAATCAGAAATAATTTTATTTGCACGATCAATTTCTGGTATTAACAAACCAGAAAAGATGTGGGCTATATTATCATCAATATCACTGCCAAGAAATTGTAAATAACCCCTTACGGTTGTTAATGGATTTCTAATTTCATGGGCGATTCCGGCTGCTATTTGACCGGCAAGTGCTTGTTTTTCAGCCTCTTTAATTTTTTCATCAAGTAGATACCTGTCGGTTATATCCCTGAATTGACCAAATGCGCCAACCACCTTTTCCCCTTCATAGATTGGCTGTGCATCAAATAGACAGACAACTAAGTCGCCGTTTTTAATTTTTATTTTGAGTTCCACATTTTCCTTTTTTTCTTCATACTGGATAACCCGTTTGAAATAATCCCCAGTCAAAATAGAATTATAGATGGACTTCCCAATAACAGAACCTCTACTTTTATTGAATATTTGCTGAGCAAAATCATTAAACTCCACTGTAATTCCTTTTTCATCCGTAATGATAATTCCATTTTTTGTTCTGCTTAACATGATTTGATTCAAAATATTAAGTTTCCTATTTTGTTTTCTTAGTAGCAGCTCTCTTTCAATAGAATCTACCAACTGGGATAACATTGTTAATAATAAAGGATTGTGAAACTGGATTGGCATCATGATCGAAACACTGCCAAGTAAATTATCTTCATCCGTGTAATGGAACGGTGCCCCATAACAAGCAATTTCATAAAGGAACTTATGATAATGGTCCTTGCCTATTAATTGTACAGGGCGTCCTTCTTGTAATGCTAAGCTAATAACATTTGTCCCCGTATCTTCTTGTGTAAAAAGACTACCTAATTTAATACCCAATTTTTCAATCGTAGATTTGATTGTTTCGTCACCAGCCATATCTAACAAGTATCCTTTAGAGTCAGAGACACTGATCAATATAGGCGTTTCTATTAAGGAATCCAAGAGTTTATTTGAGAAATAACTGACAACAGACAAAATCTCGCTGTATGCGTTTCTTTTCAAATCTAGTTCTTGTTTTGTCATAAACCTCTTTGGACTAGCTATCTCATTTGGATCCATGCCACTTTCTTTACACACTTTCTTTGATTGAGTTATATAAAATGGTTCTCTTTCACTCATCATTTTGCCACCTCAAGGTTTGTGGAAATAATACATTAGTATGTTAATAATAATTTAGATAATGTTCTTTAGGCTAGAACAATAATCCTATAATAAGTAATAATTAAGAAATTTGACGAGAATGTGACTAGCGAACAAAGAATAAAGCATAAAGCATCACTTTTGGGATATTGTATGATCGTTTCAATAAAAAGGAGGAAAGTACAAAAGTAGACAAAGATTAAAGGGAGGAAATAAGACTTAATGAAGTAATCGAAGTTGTTATCCTAATTTATTCTACCTTAGATACTTATAACGCTTGTCTTCAATGCGAAAAGTGACTAGCACTGTTCGCATTGGTGTCAGGCACTTTCTGCATTCTTTTGAAGAAAATTGAAGTGGACCATCAGCGATGCATGGTCCACATTCCTATATTTTTAAAGCCAAGGCGCTTATAAATTCGTCCAGCTTCAGGGTTATCATAAAAAAGACAGAGAGTTTTCCCTTCGTTTAGGACATCCTGAAAAAGATTTTGCATGATGGAAGTTGCCAGGCCTTTACTGCGATATTCCTTCCTTGTGCAAACCCCAACAATCATCGCTGATATAGAATTTTCCGCTGCGGTTGAAACGCAAGAAGTAATGATACCATTTTCCTCAGTAAAATAGGTTCTAGATGTATTGGATTCCATTGACTGTATTAATACGTCCCTGGCATCACCACTGACATGAAATTCCTCAATGGTTTGGCGGAGTTGTAAAATTTGATCTACATCTTCCAGACTAGCCTTTTTATATACGACATCATCTGGAGACAGGAATTCATCCGTGTTACATTCAGCAAAGTAAGTAACTTGCTTTTTACCAAGATGCAGGTCATCATAAGCTTCGAATTTTGCTACAATATCGGATTTACCGGATAGAAGAATGGGCTGTCTGTAGTGTTTCATAACCGATACAAAACCGCTTGTATCGAATTCTCCCTTTGCATAAGGAATAAAGGATTGATGAAACCTTAGGAGAACGGCTTTAATCGTGTTGTGTTCATCAAATTCTGCCCAAATTTCCTGAGACTCCGAAGTGTATCCAAAGGCCTCTATATCCCCTATGATAAATAGATTAATAGAAGGTTCCTCACTTAAAAAAGCGAATACCTGATCATGATCTTGGTCTGTAAGCTTTCTAATCATATTGAATTCCCCCTTACTCTTCAAAAGGGTAAACAAATAGTTGGAAAATTTCAAGTGTTTATCCAAAATTATACTAAGGGTAGCATCGAGAGTAATTAGAAAAAGGTTCCAATGGAAAACAAAAGGGAAGATATCGATGTTATATAACAAAGGGTACTGTCGAAATAACAGTATCCCTTGTTTATATCTCTCGTTAACTGGAGTAAATCTTTTTAGAGGTTGCATACTTGCCTTAACTAGAGTGCTTCGCTACAAGTTTCTTCTTTTTCCAAGGCTTAAATACTGAGATGCAGAAAATGAAAATCGTTATGGCTACTTGAATAATAATTGCATATTGCCGTATGCTTTGGTTTTGGATAAATTCTGGATTAACTAATGCCCTAGCTTTTTCGGTCTCCAAGATTGCCAGATGTAATTTACTCTAAGTCTTAGGTTCTATTTCTCATTATGGTGCACCTTTATAATTTCCATATTATTACTTTGTAGGAAACTCTAATAACTTTATTGTTTACCAATACCAAAAATATAGGGTGTTAATTAGGCATGTTGTACAATTCAAAATGCGCAAAATATGTCGTAAATTAGAGTAGGGAATATCTCGTTCAAGTTAATAGTTTACCCTTTGGGTTTTGTTAGACTGAAAACAATAACTTTATCTACGAACTAACAATTCCAATTTAATTTCATGAAGGACGTGCAGAGTACAAATGAAGAAAACAGTTATTTATAAGAATAATGATTGTTTTTCCATAAAGGCTGATTTTTATGGAAATAGCAATCATAATGCACCTGTTATAGTTTATATTCATGGTGGTGGGCTTGTTTGGGGAACAAGAGAAGAAATAAGTGAAGAGATGATAAAACTCTATAATGATAATGGATTTGCAGTGTTTTCAATTGACTATAGGCTAGCACCCGAGACAAAATTGCCAGAGATCCTAGAGGATGTTCAAGACGCACTTCAGTGGTTAAAATCAGAAGGGCCACAGGAATTTTCCATTGATCCAAAAAGAATAGCTGTTGTAGGTAGTTCTGCAGGTGGTTTTTTGGCGCTTTGTACGGGTTCATTTACTCATAAGCCACGTGCAATTATCTCTTTTTATGGATATGGAGATATCATTGGTAAATGGGCAACAAATCCAAGCAGTTTCTATTTACAAAAGGACAATGTCCCTAAAGAACTTGCTAGAAGGCTTATCTCCAACCAAGTGATTACAGAGGCATCGATTGATCAGCGGTTTCTCTATTATGTTTATGCTAGACAGCAAGGGGTATGGATCCAAGAGATTACGGGGATAAATCCAATAATGCATAAGGATGCACTCTTAAAGTTTTGCCCAAAGCAAAATATCACTAGCGATTATCCACCAACCTTACTGTTACACGGGACAAAGGATGAGGATGTTCCCTATGAACAATCAGTATTTATGAGAGGTGCATTGATAAAAGAAAAGGTTGAAACCAGGTTAATCACAATTCCAAATGGAGAGCATGTGTTTGATAAGGATTTTGATAATCCAGTTATCCAAAGTGCATTTAAACAAGTGATTGAATTCCTTCAATATCATTTAACGGAATAAGGGCATATCGATTTCTGTTCACATAAAATAGACGGGTCCCGAGGTTTCATAGAGAACGGGACCCATCTGATTTAAGAATTGATTGGAAGTTTTTTATTTAAGAGTCTAAATATCTTTAAAGCTAATTGGATTTGCAGCAATTCCTCCGAGTTTTTTAAATCAGTATTTAAGATTTCCTTGATTTTATCGATACGATAAATAAGCGTATTTCTGTGTAAAAACATCGCTTTTGCTGTTTCACTAATATTAAGGTTATTAATAAAATAGTTCTCTAACGTAATGATATAACTCGTCCCATGCAAATGGTCATGCTCATAGATTTTCCCAAGGCTTTTCATGAAAAATTCTTCTAATTCTATGTCTTTGATATTACTGTCTAAAAAGTGATAGATGGAGTGATCTTCATAGTGAGATACTCCCCCTCGGATATTAAATTTCTCCATGAGTCGAATAGATTCATTTGCTTCAGAAAAGCTTTTATGAAGGGAATGAATGGTTTCGTACTGACGGCCAATTCCAATTAAGAAGGTTGTGTTATTTATTTCCTTTTCAAATGCATTGTAAATTGTATTTCCGTATTGTTTTACCTCATTTACCGATAGAGAAGGTTTATTGTCATTTTGACCAATCATTATAATTATACGATTGTTTCTATGAAAGCATGTGACCTCAGCGTTTGAATAGTTCGAAAGATTATAGACTAAGTCCACACATTTTCTGGTTTTGTTCTCCAGTCGAACCCTCCTTGCAACCATATCATCATAACCGTCATCTTCCTCCGATTCTAAATTAATGACTATACAGTAGTAACTGTAACTTGGATTTAATCCATGCAATTCACTAAAGGTGTGAATTGTATCGACGGATGTTATTTTTCCAGTCAGCAAATCATCAAAGAAATCCTGTTTGATTTTTAATTTTACCTCCTCGATGTCCTTTGCTTTTATACGTTCCAGTGCCATATTAGTTGACGCCTGCTCTAAAATAAGTAAGTCAAACTCCGTTAAATCTTGGACAGTCTGCCATACAACAATATATCCATAAATATTATTTGCAACTGCGACAGGAAGGATGCGGCATTTTATTTCCATTCCTTCTAAGTAATAAATGCGTTGAATACTCTTTTTCATTTCATTTATTTCTTTAGGGACAGAATTAATAAACTCTTTATTGAAAATAGGTCGATTTTTAACCAGAGTAAAGCAGTATGAAAGTGGTACCTTATTATTTAGGTGTTCTGTAAAGTGAAGCAGCTTCCAATCCTGGTCAACGAAAATAATTGGATTATTAATAGATCCCGATAACATGGAAGAAATCCTTTCAATCCCGCCGCCTTCAAGTGTAATTCGAAAAAATAAATTATGCATGTCTAAGGTCTTTCTATTTAATAAATCATAACGGCCAGATGCTTTCTCATTAATAATAGAAATGACCTTTGATAGGGTATATTCAAAGGGTAACTCAATCAGTGGGAAACCCAATTCATTTGCATGATCAATCATTTTCTGTGGGAGTTTTTCAAAGTATCGTTTCATTTTGACAACTAGTCCTGCACAATTAATAGCTGAAAGTTCGTTAAGTATTCTAATTTGCAAATCCTCGTTATCTTTAAAAATATAACCCGTTGATAATAGGAGTTCATTAGGTGAAAGCCAGTCAAATGCCTCGGGATTTTCGATGATATTGACTATTGAGATTTCATTATCAATTCCTTTTTCCCCAGCAACAATCTTTAAGCCATCAATCGCTTGTATTTCAAATAAATCCTTAACGGTCAGCAAGATTATCACTCCTTTGTCAAAAAATCTACACATTTAATTGTATAACATGCACAAATGATATCTATTTTTTTTGGTTTGCTTAAACGATGATGCTTTTATGCAATTTATCTAAAATAAACATGTAAGGTCATATCTTGTCAAACTAAAATAAGAGTTAAACGAATTTTTCCTTTCACAGAAATGAAAAGAAGTTGGTGCTTTATTTATACTGTACCTTACAAATTTATCCTTTGGAAGGGGCTGCATGTACAGACGTTCCAGATCAATGATGTATCACAATTGAGGAATGCAATTTCTGGTGATCTTGAGTTTATTGAAAGAATTAATAATTCTGTCCTAACTGGTTTTGTTCATAGCACATTTAAAAATACAATTAATATTCATTGTAATGAAAATGGCGAATTATTTACGATTGCCAGCAGCCAAATTGATAATGGACCTAATACGCTAGTGATTAATTCTGCCAGCCTTGAGGAATTAAATATCGATGTCAATGATGTGGTGTATGTAAAAAGTAAAATGCTGCACATTTCAAATAAACTTGCCATATCTACGAATCAAGCTGAGAAATGGGCAGGTATTTTACCGGAGTACCCTGCAAACACCGAAAACATCTCTCGAAATTTAAAAAGAATGATAGAATACATCGATATCCACGGAAAAGCTGGGGGAATGAAAAAGAAAGTAGCTGCCCCAAGTCTTTTTGACATAGAAATGTCTAGAATGCTCGAAGAACGAACCAAGTTATTATTAAACGAATTATTAAGTAATCGAATGACCAGTGCCTTGCATCATGCTGTTTCGTTAATAGGTCTTGGTCCAGGACTAACTCCCTCTGGAGATGACTACCTAGTTGGATTATTTACGATCATTAATTTGAGGAATAGCCCTTTCTATTCACATCAATCATTTTGTGGAGAAGTGCTGCAGAAAGCAAAAACCTTAACGAATGAAATAAGCTATATGGCATTAAAAAAGGCATCCATTGGTCAAGTAAGAGAGTCAATCATTCACTTAGTTCATTCCATACTTAATGGAGAAGAAGACGACTTATATCTCTCTTTAAATAAAGTACTAAATATCGGCTCTTCATCAGGAACAGATATAGCCTTAGGTCTTGTCTCTGGGTTGAAAGCCAATCTTAAAGTAGGAGGTCAATTATGACTGTAAAAGCTATTGTAAAAGAGAACACCTATTTCGATTCTGTATCTTTGATGTCACTATCAACAAAAGCGAACCAAATAGAGGGCGTTGAACAGGCCATTATCGCAATGGGTACAGAAATGAATAAAGAGGTAATGAAAAATGTTGGATTAATAACACCAGAAGTGGAAGAGGCAAACTCAAGTGATTTAATCATTGTTGTTAATGCTGCTAATCTTGAGATGTGTGAAAGCGCGTTCATTAGTATTGATGAATTATTGACAAAAAAGGATACCTCCACTGAGAAAGGTGAAGTCAAGTATTCAACGATTGCTTCAGCTGCCCAAGGTATTCCTGAAGCTAACCTAGCGGTGATTGCCGTAAACGGAGCGTATGCACCTAGAGAAGCGAGAAAAGCTCTTGAAAACAATCTCCATGTCATGCTATTTAGCGACAATGTAAGCATAGAAGATGAAATCGAATTAAAGAAATTAGCCCATGAAAAAGGCTTATTAATGATGGGGCCGGATTGCGGGACAGCGATTATTGGCAATGTTGCTTTATGCTTTGCCAATGCTGTAAGAAAAGGCAGCATTGGTATTGTTGGTGCATCTGGAACCGGGAGTCAAGAGGTAAGTGTCCGCATTCATGAATTCGGCGGCGGAATCACACAGATGATTGGAACTGGCGGCAGAGATCTAAAAGAGGAAATTGGCGGAATCATGATGCTTGATGGAATCAAGGCTCTGGAAGACGATGAGGCAACTAAAGTGATAGTCCTTATTTCTAAGCCACCTGCTGCAAGTGTTGAAGAGAAAGTATTAGCGCAAATCAAACAATGCAAGAAACCTGTAGTTGTTTGGTTTGTTGGCGGAGATGAAGGGAAGGTCAGACAAGCTGGCGGCCATTTGGCGAAAATGTCTAAAGAGGCTGCACTTAAAGCGGTATTATTGGCTGGTGCCGATGAAAGCAAAATTAATAAACGGGCATTAAACATTCCACTAATTGAAGAGGTTCGCACCAAATTAACACCAGAACAAAAATATATTCGCGGACTATTCAGCGGCGGTACCCTTTGTGATGAGGCTATGCATGCCGCAATGGAGAAGTTCGATAATGTCTATAGCAATATCCAAAGAGACCCTAACTATCGCTTAAAAGATAAAAATATAAGCCAAGAACACACATTTATTGATTTTGGTGATGATGAGTTCACACAAGGGAAGCCACATCCAATGATTGATCCGTCCACAAGAATTTCGAGATTTATCCAAGAGGCTAAAGATCCATCCGTTGGTGTAATCGTCATGGACTTTGTTTTAGGATATGGTGCACACGAAGATCCAGTTGGGGCAATGCTTCCTGCAATAATAGAAGCAAAGCAAAATGCCGAACAAGAAGGAAGACATCTTGAAGTTATCGGATACGTTCTTGGAACTGAACTGGATCCTCAAAACCTTGATGAACAGGTAGAAAAGCTGTTAGCTGCAGGTGCAACACATGCCAGCAGCAGTCAGAATGCAGGTCTTTTGGCAAGAGAATTTGTCGTGAAGGGAGAATAAGCAATGAGCAAAATAAATGAGCTTTTTAATCAAAAACTTAATGTTATTAATGTGGGAATCGAGTCCTTTAAGGGTGATTTAGTAAAGCAAAATACAGAAGTAACTCATCTAGAGTGGACTCCGCCAGGCAGAGGGAACACGGAACTTATTGCAGCACTAGACATGCTTGAGGATCCAACAATTCTTGAAAAGATTGAAGTGGCAAATAAGGTAGCTGTCGAAAGAATTATTAAATCACAACCAGTATTAATTGGTTTTGAAAAAGCAATTGATTGTGTGCCAGGTATGACGAAAACAACGATTCTTCATGCAGGACCTCCAATAACTTGGGATAAAATGAATGGTCCGATGAGGGGGGCTGTGACTGGGGCAATCTTATTTGAAGGCCTTGCAAGGGATTTAGAAGAAGCTGCTGAGCTTGCTGCATCTGGCGAAATTACCTTCTCCCCGTGTCATGAGCACAACTGTGTCGGCTCTATGGCTGGTGTAACATCTGCTTCGATGTACATGCACATTGTAGAGAATAAAACCTATGGCAATATTGCCTACACAAAC
Organism: Neobacillus sp. BF23-41; assembly: GCF_041106275.1. NCBI lineage: Bacteria > Bacillati > Bacillota > Bacilli > Caryophanales > Bacillaceae > Neobacillus > Neobacillus sp. BF23-41. The sequence continues at coordinate 144,584 of NZ_JBGBPR010000010.1, read as the reverse complement.
TTAAGTGAGCAGCTGTCAAAAATCCTTCGAATGGGTGCTAATGACCAAAGTGTTATTGACCGTTTAGTTTGGATGCGTGATGTTTTCGGTCCAATCCTAAGCGCAGCGATGAAGTTAAATCCGAATGGAATTGACTTGCGTTTAATGCTGGCACAAGCCCTTCATATGGGTGATGAGTGTCATAACCGTAACGTTGCCGGAACAACGCTTTTAATCCAAGCGTTAACACCTTTTATTATTCAAACAGATTTTACACTTGAACAAAAGCGAGAAGTTTTTGAGTTTGTTGCAAGCAGTGATTATTTCTCTGGTCCAACTTGGATGGCCCTTGCAAAATGTGCTCTTGACGCAGCACATGGCATTGAAAATAGTACGATTGTGACAACAATGGCACGTAATGGTACTGAATTCGGTATCCGTGTAAGTGGAATTCCAGGAAATACATGGTTTACAGGTCCTGCGCAAAAAGTAATTGGTCCAATGTTTGCCGGGTATAAACCTGAAGATTCTGGATTGGATATTGGGGATAGCGCAATCACAGAAACATATGGAATTGGTGGATTTGCAATGGCTACAGCTCCTGCAATTGTTGCCCTTGTAGGCGGAACAATAGATGATGCAATAGGCTACTCTAAAAAGATGAAAGAAATTACAACAGCAGAAAATCCAAACGTAACGATTCCATTGCTAAATTTCATGGGTATTCCGACTGGAATCGATGTTCGGAAGGTTGTTCAAACTGGAATCCTGCCAATCATTAATACGGCAATAGCCCATAAGGAAGCTGGAATTGGAATGATTGGAGCAGGAATCACTAATCCTCCAGTTGAAGCTTTTGAAAAGGCACTGCTTACTTTAAGTCAAAACATTCAATAATTAATTCTGGTCCTAATTTGTTTAGGACCAGAACTGAAACTTTAGTATTTTAATAACTTCCTGTTTAAATACAGCTTAAGGAGAGAATGAACTTGGAAAGTAATACCATGGACAGAGAACTTATTCATGCAAGTGAGCAGGGGGATTATGTTGCTGTAGAAAAGCTCTTACATGAAGGAGCCAGCATTGATTATAAGGATGCGGCCGGCCGGACAGCCTTAATGGCGGCTGTACAAAAAAACCAAATTGTTGTAGTGAAATTGTTACTAGAGGCTGGAAGCGAAGTCAATACGAGAGATATTACCCAATTAACTCCATTTATATGTTCTGGTGCGAACGGATTTCATGAAATTTTAAGTATGATGCTTAAGTTTGGTGCAGACCTAAACAGTGTTAATCGATTTGGGGGTACGGCATTGTTACCTTCTAGTGAAAAAGGCTATTTAAAGACGGTCCAAATCTGCTTAGATGCTGGGGTTCCGGTAAATCATGTGAACAATTTAGGCTGGTCCGCCCTTCTAGAGTCTGTGATATTAGGTAATGGCGGCAGGCTTTATTCTGATATTATTCAAGAGCTCGTGGAAGCAGGAGCAGATGTAAATCTTCCAGATAGGGACGGGAAGTCAGCGCTGGAGCATGCTCAAGAAATGGGGCACCAAAAGATTGTAAACATCTTGAATAAAGAATATAGCGTAAAAAGTGAATCTATCAAAAAGGCAAAAAAACTTGCCAGAGTTGATAAGTATGAAGAGGCCATCTCAGAAATAGAAAAATGTCTAGAAGATGATAATCATAACCTTGATTTGATTTACTACAAAGGCTATTTCTTACAAGAACAAAAGAGATACGAGGAGGCGCTAGAGGAGTACTACAAAGCATTATCACAAGACCCTATGGATCTAGACTTCTATTTCTATACAGCCAACTGTTTAAGAGCAATGAGGAAACCAGATGAGGCTCTATCAGAATACGATAAAGCCTGTGAATTAAACCCTGTTGAGACTTTTTATCGTTATCATAAATCAAATTACTTAAGAGAACTAGGCAGACACGAAGAAGCAGTTGTTGAAATGGATAAATTGCTGGCACTAAAGCCAAATCGCTACGATTTTTCATTTCATAAGGCAAATAGCCTTAGGTCGCTTGGTAAACATCAAGAAGCAATTGAAGCAATAGAGAATGCGATTGCAAATGATCCAGCTAACCCGTTATATCATTTGCATAAGGAGCAATCTTTTGAATTGCTAAGGAAATAAGCAAATTAAACCAAGGGGAAAAATGATGAAAAAATTAGTGATTGTTGCAATTGGAGGAAACTCATTAGTCCGAGAAAATGGTCTTGACTCTGTCAATGACCAATATGAAGCAGTATGCGAAACCGCAGTTAATATTGCAGATATGGTAGCAGAAGGTTTCAATGTTGTAGTCACACACGGCAATGGACCACAGGTAGGCTTTGGCCTAAGAAGATCGGAAATTGCCAACGAAGTAGCCGGTATGCCGGTGATACCGCTGGTCAATTGTGGAGCAGATACGCAAGGTGGGATTGGCTATCAAATTCAACAGGCCTTAACCAATGAATTTGACAGAAGGGGTATTAACAAAAAGGTCGCTACGGTTATTACACAGGTAGAAGTGAGTATTGATGACCCCAATTTCAAAAATCCGACAAAACCTGTAGGGGCATTTTTTACAATAGAGCAGGCTGAAGAAATGAAAAAAGAACATCCAGACTGGAGTTTCATAGAAGATTCAGGCCGCGGCTATCGAAGAGTGGTCCCTTCACCAAAACCAATTAACATTGTTGAAAAAGATGCGATTAAAACATTAATCGATGCTGGGTTTGTGGTCATCGCTGTTGGAGGCGGCGGGATTCCTGTAGTAAGGAACAATAACAATGCGTTTGAGGGAATCGACGCAGTCATTGATAAGGATTTTGCAACGAGTCTACTCGCAGAACAGGTTCAAGCGGAAACATTGATCATTACCACGGGTGTTTCAAGAGTTTGTATTAACTTTGGCAAGCCAAATCAAAAGGCACTTGAAAAGATTACGGTTGAAGAAACCAAACAATATGTACTTGAAAACCACTTTCCTCCAGGAAGCATGCTTCCTAAAATTGAGGCTAGCTTAAGCTTTTTAGAAAAAAATGGTTCGAGGGTCATTATCACAAACCCAGAAAGCTTAAAAGAAGCAATCAATGAAGGCGCAGGAACTCATATTGTAAGGTAATGGACAAATTTTATAGCTAAGCAAGGAGATGTAAATATGGAAGAAGCTAAAATTGAAAAAGCCTATGATAAATATAAATCATATGGTTATTCAGATGATTTACTTCCAAAGAAGCCTAGCCAAAGAGATTGGGGCATATCAAACTATACGACACTATGGATGGGCGCCGTCCATAATATCATGTCTTATATGACAGTAGCAGGATTTTTTATTCTGGGATTAAATACAAAGCAAGTACTATTAGCCGTCATGCTTTCAGCAGTTATTGTATCAACATTTTATGTTTTAAACGGTTATTCAGCATCAAAGTATGGCCTCCCATTTGCTATGCTGCTTCGAGATACCTTCGGAGTAAAAGGAGCCATCATCCCTGCGTTATGTCGTGGTCTAATAGCAGGTTTGGTATTCTTTGGTACTACCACTGTCGTTGGGGCGGAATCTTTGAATGTTATTTTTGCGAGATTCATTCCGAATTATATGTCCTTAGGTGGAGATTTTAATATTTTTGGCTTAACTGTTCCTACGATGATTTCCTATGCCATTCTTTGGACGATTACCGTTCTTTTGTTCCTAGGTGGAATGAATGTTTTGGGTAAATTTGGAAGCTGGTCTTCGCCGGTTGTTTACGTATTTATCATTGGTGCAGCAGTTTGGGCAATCAACATGGCGGGTGGTTTTGGACCAATCTTATCTTATGTACCGAAAGATCCGTCCTCTAGCCCACTTGTTTTTATAGCCTGCGTAAGTGCGTTAGTATCTAACTGGGCTGGTCCAGTGGTTAACATGGCTGATTTTACTCATCGAGCTAAATCGCCAAGAGACGTTATTATTGGGTTACCACTAGGATTTATTTTCTCGTATATTCTCTTTGCCATCACTTGTGTTGCGTTAATTGCTGGTACTGAAATTGCATTTGGTGAGCCTATTTTCAATATCGTTCATGCGCTTGATAAAATTGAAAATACATTTTCTGTAGTAGTATTAATATTAGCCCTAAACGTTGGTGCAACGGCGTTTGTTGTGTTTGCAAACCTATTGCCTTCAGGATTACAAATGACATCTCTATTTCCAAAAAGATTTACTGTAAAGTCAGCAGGTATTTTGACAGCGATTGTTGGAACCTTAATTTTACCATGGAAGCTTGTATCTAGCACAACAACATTGTTCTTCTTCTATAGCTTTATTGGATCCATCTTTGGACCAATTGCAGGGATTATGCTTTCCAGCTTCTATATTCATCGTAAGAGAAAGCTAAACCTTGATAATATTTATGTACCACAAGGCAGTTATGGGGAGTATAAGAACGGCTATAATCCAATTGCAATGGGTGTTTTAGCAGTGAGCTTTATTCTTCCAATGTCAGGTGCATTTCTTAAGAATGTACCACTTTTAGCTAAAATGAATGATTTTGCATTCTTTAGTGGTTTGATTGTATCGTTTATTCTATACACTATTTTTGGAAAGTATAGTAAACCGAATAACCAATAGTTTTTTTGTAGAAGCATAGTCAAAATTTTAAGGATATTTATTAAAATTTATGTTCAATAAATAATAGGAGGAATTTGATTATGGATTATATGAAAATGGCTGCAGAGGCAACAATTAAAGGAATGAACAATAAAGTTGGAGGTCCATTTGGCGCAACAATTGTCCGTGGTGATGAAGTGATTGCTGCAGTAAGTAACACGATGATGAGAGATACAGATCCATCTGCACATGCAGAAATGGTTGCTATTCGAGAAGCTTGTAAGAAACTTGGAACCATGGATTTATCTGATTGTGTAATATACGCAACTTGTGAACCATGTCCAATGTGTGTCTCAGCCATCATTTGGACAGGCGTTAAAGAAGTTCATTATTGTAACACAAGAGATGATGCTCATGATTATGGTTTTTCTGATATGCACCTACGCAAATATTTAACAGGAGAAGATACAAGTGTGCTTAACATGATCAAAGTAGAAAAAAGAGAAGATTGTGATCATCTATTTGAGCATTTTCACAAACAAAATGAGAAGTAGGATTTCTGTCCTGCTCGTAAATAAAAGGAAAGCAGTCAACCCTCTTTATGGTTGATTGCTTTTTCTTATTTAGATAAGTGAATGTGCAGAAATTCAATTAACTTTTTAAGTGCGTCCATTTGTTCTATTTCACGTCCTTCATTAAGGTAAAAACAAGATATTATTTTAGTGGAAAAATAGTGTAATTTAGTTTAGCAAAATAATGTCTGGAAGTCATTGCGCATACAACAAAATAACCAAAAAATTTCTTCGTTATCCATGACATATTTTGTACAAAATCCATTGTATAACATGCCTAATTGATATCCTTCCTTTTTGGTTTGAGTGGACAATGACGTAATTAGCATTTCCTAATAAAATTTTCATTGTAAGGGCTTTCGCGATAGTTGAAATTTTTACAGTATGTTTATTATATGTTTCCCCCTACGAAGGGAACTTTCTCTCGTAAGAGGCAAAAGGAGGACCGATACTTTCATACAAGGTATAAGAAAGATTTACATTGGGTTATTCGAATTTTGGATAATCTCTCAGGACCACTACGTACTATTACAAAAAAATAAGAGGTGAAACGAAATGGATCAAAGTCTAAAATTATGGTATAAGGGTGACTGGGCTGCATACTTTGGTTTACTTGCTAACAATTTAACAAATCTTTTAACAATGATATCATTATTACTTTTTGTAGTTGGTTTTCCTGAAGAAATTGTATACGGAAGAATCGTTCCAGGTTTTGGTCTTGGCATCTTCTTAGCAAGCTGTTGTTACTTTGTCTTTGGATATTTTTTAGCTAAAAAGACAGGTAGAAATGACATAACTGCTTTGCCGTCAGGCCCTAGTGCGCCTTCCATCTTTACGGTTACTTTTTTAGTAATCCTTCCAGTATTTATGGAAACGCAGAATGCGGAATTTGCCTTCTCACTTGCACTTGTTTGGTGTTTATTTGAAGCAATGATTCTAATTATAGGCGCGTTTTTAGGCGATACACTTCGAAGAATTATTCCAAGAACGGTACTTTTATCGTGTTTATCTGGTCTTGGTTTATTATTGCTTGCCATGAACCCGATGTTACAATCTTTTGAAACTCCGTTGGTAGCTTTTGTTGTACTTATTATCATTTTTATTAACTGGTTTGGTAAATCTCCAATATTCGCAAAAATCCCTACTGGTTTTCTTTTATTAGCTGCTGGTACAATTTTGGCCTGGGTCTTTGGATTACAAAGTCCTGAAGCGATTACCGCTTCATTGCACGGTTTAGGATTTAATCCTCCTACCTTGCATATTGATAGCTGGATTTCTGGCATTCCACATGCGCTTCCTTATTTAGCATCTGCTGTTCCACTTGGACTAGCAAACTATATTTTTGATTTAGAAAATATTGAAAGTGCTCACGCGGTAGGGGACCCATATAAAACTCGTCAAGTAATGTTAGCAAACGGTATTTCCTCTTCGATTGGAGCTTGTTTTGGTAATCCATATCCAGTAACTGTATATATTGGACATGCAGGCTGGAAGTCAATGGGAGCAGGACTTGGTTACTCTATCGCCACTGGTTTATCAATGTTAATTATTTCTCTCTTTGGATTAGGCTCATTCTTATTAGCTGTCATTCCTGTCGCTGCAATCGTACCAATATTGGTATATGTTGGTATCGTAACAGCAAACCAAGTTGTTCGTGAAACACCTAAACTCGAAGTCCCAGTAATATTTGTTTGTTTGTTCCCATGGATCGGAAACTGGGCATTATCCCTTGCAAATAATGTTTTAACTTCCGCAGGAACTACAGGAGCTAAAGTTACCGCTGAGGCCATGTCTCACCATGGTGTGTATTATAACGGTATGATTCACTTAGGTAACGGTGCTCCAATAAGTAGTTTGTTGTGGGGATGTTTAGCGATATTTGCCATTAAAGATCAACCAATCCGTGCTGCCATTGCAGCTGGAATTGCGGCTCTATTGTCTCTATTTGGAATTATCCATTCAGGGGCAGTCGGATTCGCTCAGCCTGCATTAATGCCGTTCTTCTATTCTTATCTCATGGTAGGAGGATTATTTATCATAAAATATATGATGGATTATAAGGCTAAAGCAAAAGAGGACAAAAACACCACAACTATTGAAGAATCAGCCTAATTTTGTTGATTAGAAATGGCTAAATTTACACGATACCACAAAAGTTTCGTCTACGTATGCGGTGGACGAAATTTTTTTGTCAGTGAAAATAAATTAAAATGGAGATTGCAAGACGAAGTTTATAAAAAAAGTTGTAGCTTACTATCTTTATTTAATCACTAAGAAGTAGAAATATTATAAAAAAGGGTAATGATTTCGAATATATAAAATAGTAATTTTTTTTATAATGATACTTATGGGAGTCTAAATAAGCTTACTTCTGAATAATGAAAGGAGTTAATTGAATTGAAAACCAAATTAAAGGGAAGGTACGTTATTGGGTACGATGGAGAAGACCACGTCTTAATTGAAAACGCGGAAGTTGTTTTTGAAAATGATAAGATAATCTTTGTCGGCAAAAATTACCTTGGCACAGTGAATAAGGTAATCGATATGGGGAACTCCGTTATTAGTCCGGGGTTTATCGATTTAAATGCATTAGGTGATATTGACCACGATATCTTACATTTAGAGGCAAGGACAAACAGACAGAATAACCTGCTTTGGTCTGAACAATATATAAAAAACGGACATCATGAAATAATGACAGCTAAAGAAGAAAATTTCAAATCCCTTTATGCCTACTCACAACTGATTCTCCATGGTGTTACTACTGCGATGCCAATTACTTCGGTACTTTATAAAGAATGGGCAGAAACGTATGAGGAGCTTGCTGCTGCAGCAAACCATGCTGGAAGTTTGGGATTAAGAATCTATCTTGGGCCAAGCTACCAATCTGGAATCAGGGTGGTAAAACCTGATGGTACTATCCATCTGTACTGGGATGAAGAAGCAGGAAAAGCTGGATTAAATAATGCTGTAAGGTTTGTAGAAGAATTTGACGGAGCTTATGATGGATTAGTTAGGGGGATGCTGGCACCCGAACGAATTGAGTGTCAAACGTCAGAAATTTTGACACAAACAAAATACTATAGTGATAAATTAGGAGTGCCAATTAAACTTCATGCAGCACAAGGAACCTATGAATATCATACCATTGTTGAAAAGCACGGTGTAACTCCTATTCGCTATTTATATGACCTTGGTTTTTTAGGGTCAAAAACAGGAATTCCGCATGCTCACTTTATTGCTGGATATAGTGAAGCACATTCAGGTAAGGGTGATGATATAGCACTTCTGAAAGAAACAAATACAACGGTCATTCATTGTCCTTTAATCATTGGCAGGCATGCTTCGGCATTAGAATCATTTGCTAAATATAAACGAGCAGGTATTAATTTAGCGCTAGGAACAGATACCTTTCCTCCAGATATGTTTCAAAACATTCGAACAGGCAGCATGTTTTCCCGATTCATTGAAAAGGAAGTAGAGGGTTCAACATATGCCGATTTCTTCAGGGCGGCCACACTTGGGGCAGCTACGTTCCTAGGGAGAAATGACCTCGGCCGTTTAGCAGTTGGGGCAAAAGCAGATATTATTGCAATTGACTTAAATGGATATCATTTGGGGGTTTTCGACGATCCAATCCGAACGATGATTGTCAGCGGAACAGGAAGAGACGTGAAACTATCCATTATCAACGGAAGAATTGTAATGAAGGACCAAAAAATACCTAATTTTGATTTAGAAGAAATGAAAATCAAGGGACAACAATATTTTAACAAAATGAGAAAAGGATATTTCGAAAGAGACTATCAGCAATTGACAGAAAGAGAATTATTTCCTCCGTCCTTCAAAATAGTGGATTCTATTTGAAATTAAAAAAGTAGTAAAGATATTGAAAAATAAAGTAAAAATATTCGAAATAAAATTATCTGAATATTTTTTATAATTAGACAAACGGTTATAAAGATAATAAAAATATTCAGGAGGTAGATTCCATGGTAAAAAATTGGGGGTTAGGTAGATTTTTTCTGATAATGTTGATGGTGTTTGTCATTACCGGCTGTTCGACAAGTAAAGATGTCAGCACAAAAAGCAATGGTAAAAACACAGAGTCTAAGGATGGGGGTACATTAGTGATTGCCCGATTGTCAGATGTTGAAAACTTAGACCAACAGTTTATGTCAACCATCAATGCCGCAAGTGTGACCCATCGCAAAATCTATGAAGGGTTAGTTGGTCGTGATCATAATGCTGAAATCCAGCCATTGCTGGCGGAAAAGTGGGAACAACTGGATGATACGACATGGGAGTTTAAATTACGAAAAGGTGTTAAATTTCATGATGGGTCAGCTTTTAATGCCAATGCTGTAAAAGCTACCTTTGATCGACTTTTAGATCCAAAGGTGGCATCTCCTAGAGCTATTGTTTTTAAAATGGTAAAAGAAGTAAAGGTAATTGATGACTACACCGTTCATTTTATTTTAACAGAGCCGTTTGCTCCATTACTCTCTATTTTGGCTAGTCATGAAGGCGGGATTATTAGTCCAAAAACGATCGAGAAATACGGGAAAAGCATTATTAAAGAACCAAATGGGACAGGTCCATTTGTTTTCAAATCATGGACACCTGGACAAGAAATTGTATTAACAAACAACAATAGTTATTGGGGAGATAAGGCGAAGGTCGATAAAGTCGTATTTAAGGTTGTACCTGAGGAAACAACTAGAATCTCCATGCTAGAAACAGGTGAAGCTCAAATAGCTGAACCCCTTTCTGTACCAATGATGGATACCGTAAAGGCTTCCCAAGCAATCGATGTTTACCGTAGTGAAGGATATGGAACAGAGTATATTGGCTTTAATGTTCAAAAGAAACCATTTAATGATGAAAAGGTTCGAAAGGCCATCGCTCATGCGGTTGAAATGGATTCCATTATGAAAGGTGTCTATAATAATGTGGGAAAAAGGGCTAATTCCTTATTAGGCTCAAAGGTTTTCGGTTACCATCCTAATATGGAATCGTATAAATATAACCTAAATGAAGCAAAGAGATTACTAGCTGAAGCAGGTTATCCAAATGGTTTTGAAGTTACACTTAAAACGATGGATAGCAAAGAAAGAGTGAACATGGCTGAAGTACTGCAATCACAGTTAAAAGGTATTGGTGTCAAAATAAAAATACAGGTGTTGGAGTACGGTACGTTTGTTGACCAAGTAAATAAGGGTGACTCTGAGATGTTTATCCTTAGCTGGAGAAATGCTACCGGTGATGCTGATTATAATCAGTATAACCTTTTCCATACAAGCTCGCAGGGTGGAGCGGGGAATACCTTCTTTTATAGTAATAAAGAGGTCGATAGTTTAATAGAAGATGCACGCAGTGAAAAAGACCAAGAAAAACGAAAAGAACTATATGCGCAGTCACAAGAAATAGAAATGAAAGAGGCAGTTTATATTCCTGTTCGAGTTATTGAAAATTTAGCGGCTGTTGGAAAAGACGTAAAAGGTTTTTCTATTAGTCCATCAGGCTATTTAGAAATAAATGATGTGTCAATCCAATAAGATACAGCTTACAAGAGGGATATCCATTTTGGGTAACCTCTTTTATCGTGGTAGTTAACAATGAAAGGATGAATAGAAATGAATAACAAGTATTGGTTAAAGAATGCACATATAGAAACAGGGTACAATGAAGAAAATGGAAGAGTTGTAGGAACTATGACTGAGATGTGTCATTTATTAATAGAGGATGGGAAAATTTCAAAAATAATAAAACCTTCTGAGCCATTTGAATTTGGGTTACCTGTAATAGATGCAAAAGGAATGCTTTTGCTTCCTTCTTTCATCGAAAAGCATGTTCACCTCGATAAAACCTATATGGGTGATAAATGGCGGGCTTGTATCCCTGCTTCAGGCGTAATTGAACGCTGTGATATTGAAAAGAATATCCTAGCTTCTATCTCATCTAGCACACAAAAACGTGCTGAAGCCTTGCTTGAAGTATTACTATCATACGGATCCACCCATGTCAGAACGCACGTTGATATATATCCTGAGGTGAAATTGCAGAATTTAGAAGGTGTTCAGCACGCTCTAGAATCTTATTCCAATAAAATAAGCTCTGAAATTGTTGCGTTTGCCCAGCATGGCTTGCTCCGTCCAGGAACAGTAGAGCTTGTAAGGGAAGCCTTGAGAAATGGAGCAGGGATTGTCGGAGCTGTCGATCCAGCAACGGTCGACAATAATATTGAAGCATCATTGGTACAGTTAATGGATTTAGCAGTTGAAGGTGATGCCGATATTGATTTGCATTTACATGATCCTGGTCACTTAGGTACTTTTACAATGAAACGTCTTGCCTATTTAACAAAGCAAGCAGGCTGGGAAGGAAGAGTAGCAATCAGTCATGCCTTTGGGCTTGGAGATGTATCAAGGGAAGAGGCCATAGAAATGGCAGAGTTATTAAGGGAGGCAGGTATTTCGATTGTTACGAGCCTCCCAATTGGTAGAAACATACCTCCAGTAAGCCTGCTATCAGAATGTGGTGTTAATGTGGCCGTAGGAAACGATAATATTTTTGATTCGTGGTGGCCGACTGGAAATGGAGACGTTCTTGAAAGGGTTGGCCGACTAATTGAACGGTGTCGATGGACAGATGAAGTTTCTCTCTCTCAAGCATTAAAATATATTACTGGTGGTTTGACACCTTTAGACAAAGATGGCAGAAAGCAATGGCCAAAAGAAGGGGATGCAGCCAATATGATTTTAGTAGAAGCAAGTTGTTCTGCCGAATTAGTTGCCAGACGTTCAAACCGTAAGGCAGTCTTTTATCAAGGTAACTTGGTTTCAGGTTCCATTAGCTAGATATTAATAGAAAAGGGGGATGAAAATATCATCCCCCTTTTGATATACTTGCCAAATCCTTATCTGTTCTACCGATGTGTAACAGTTTGCTCAAATAAATAAATAGTAAATACAGGACGACTGAAACGATTATCCCAGTAAACCACGAAATATTATAAATCGGCTCAAGGATATCAATAAATCTACCAATCATGCTAATACACCCAGCGAATAGAGTGGTAAGCAGCGCAGGCCAGTTTACTCCGTTTGAGAAACGGCCCTTACTATTTGGAAAATATAATTCTTGTAAATTGATTTCTCTTTTCTTGATAATAAAATAATCCGCAAGCATCACACCAATTACAGGGCTTAACATTCCACCAATCATATTTAAAAAAGTAAAAATGCTTGTAGGGCTCTCCATCAGCTTCCAGGGCATAATCAGTAATCCAATAATGGTACCAATGAAGGCACCAGATTTAAAGTTTAATCTTTTCGGGGAAAAGGAGGCCAGTTGATACCCTGCAGGGATAATGTTACCCACAATGTTTACAGATAATGTCGTTAAACAAATGGTAAGTAGAGAAAGGATAATGGCAAATTTGCTATCAAATCGATTAATCACTTCAAGTACATTCCAGATTGGAACTCCGAAAGCAATTTCAGACCCAACGATGATGGTAATACTTGCAACAGCAAACAATAAATAGGTAATTAGAAGTCCAACAATTTGTCCGCATGACTGGCCTTTATTGGTGCGAGAATACCTTGTAACATCAGAAACGCTTAGTATTTGTGCCACCCATGTTGCTAATATCACTGAAATACAGCTTAGGATAATCAAAATACTATTTCCTTCTACACCTTTCTCGCTAAAGTTTAAGATTGGGATGATTCCACCTGCTAAATTAATTGCCCAAATGGACATTCCGCCAAAAACGACAAATACCAATGGAGAGAGTAGCTTAGTTAACTTTCCTAAGGCATCTACCCCTGCAAAAATAAAAAAGACATTAATCATCCAAAAGAGGAGAAGGGATATAAGGTTAGCTAAAGATAATCCTAAAAAACTCCAATCTGCTCCTAACGTTGGATAGGGCTCCCAAAATTCTGCAATTAAGATAGTTACGGCAAGGCTTCCAGCATACGTTTGCAGACCGAACCACATAATGGCTGCGATTATCCCCCTTAATACCCCTGGAATAATTGCTCCTTTGCGACCAAAACTGGTACGGAGCAGGATTGAGAAAGGGATTCCATATTTCCCCCCTGCATGACCATTCAATGCCATCATTCCGGCGAGTATTATCGATGAAATCATAATGATAAAAAATACCTGCCATATGGATAATCCTAACGCAAAGAAACCGCCAATGGTAACATAGGATGGAACATTATGAACCGAACCTATCCAAATGGAGAAGTAATGGCTAAACTTCCATGTTCTAGCTTCCAGTTTTGTTGGTAATAAGTCTGTGTTATCCGAGAACGAATCATCAAGGATGACTTGCTTTTCTCCCAATGTTGCTTCCCTCCAATCTTCTATTAATGCGTTATCCTAGTGGATACTGTTTGGAAAATAAAAACCAATAGACAAACAACACCAGAAATTATGAAGCTTATCCAGATGATCGTTAAGTTATTATTCATCGGAATAAATATATAGCCCCCCAAGGCACCAATCAAAGAGGAAAAGGGGATGATTGCTGGAATCGATTTGTTACTTAGAATTATAAATAACATCGGTATAATGATGGCAGCGTAAATATTCCCAGAGAAAAACAATAATTGTAGCGGAGTAGGTTTAAAAATACTCACGATTATTAGTAAACATATACAAATACTTCCTGAAAATATATAAGTGAATTTCCATCTATCATGGTCAGATAAAGGACGAAATAATTCAATAATATTTTTTACAACCAAGGTTGTCGTCGCATGTAATTCTGCACTAATTGCTGACGAAATCGCACTAAAGCAAAATAAAACAAATAAAACAATTAGCATGGTTGATTGTATTTTATCAACAAGTTCAAACAGTAACGAATAAATATCTTTATAGCTTCTGCCAAACATAATAATCATTAGCAGGGAGGTTAGAGCTAGTGGGATTGTGGCCCATATTACTCCTGCTAGAGTAAAGGTCATTTGAACTTTTTCCTTTTTGATGATAAATAATCTCTGCCATGTTGCTCGATCAATTATGACCTGTCCAAAGCCAATCAAAATCGCTGTGAAAATAAACAAAATCGAATCTGTATTTTTATAGAATAAAATATAAGGATGAAAAAGCTTAATCCCTTCATAAACAGGATGGACACCTTCCTGAATATAAAAATAAACAGGAATGACTAAAACAGCGCCGAAGATCAATGAGACATTAACACCTGATAACTGGTGCAGCCGCTGCATTCCACCAACACCGCCTACAAAAAAACAAAAGCCTAAAAACAATAGCATTCCTATAAAAACAGGCATAGGGAACAGGATATGAATGAGAATTCCCGCTCCCATTGCTTGGATAAATAAGGAATGCAGGCTGGTAATGAAAAGAATTGTAATGACATACCAGTAGCCGCTTGGTGATAATTTTTTTCTCAGTACATCTCCAATCGTTTGCTCATCGGGAAATTTTTCTCTAATGACTTTGGCTAAAAATCCAAACAATATGAGCGCTAAAGCCCCCATTAAAGAATAGCCAATTCCACCAGTTAATCCGTATTTAATTAATGTTTCTGGAGAAGAGAGGATCGTATTGCCAGTTATCCACCTCGCTAATAGACTAACAACCCCAAAGCCTACCCCCAATTTTATCGCACCGCTTATATATAATTGATAAGAACTTCTATTCAACGGTATGTCTCCTTTAATCGATAGTCACTCGGTGATTGTCCAGTCAATTTCCGAAAGATTTGACTAAAGTAATGCTGGCTATTGAATCCACATCTTTCTGAAATCGTGCTAATGCTTAAATCAGGATTATTAATTAACATTTTTTGAGCTTCCTTTAAACGATAATCATTTAAATATTCAGAGAAGCCCATCCCTACTTCTTCGTGAAATTTTCTGCTTAAATATGCAGGGTTAATGTGAATCTTTGAAGCTAAATAATTTAATGTTAATTTTTCACTATATTCCTGATGTATAATTTGTAAAGCGTTTACGATTTGCTCCGTATATCGTCCCAATCGCTCATACCTGCTTAATACGTTCAAAAGCTCTTCTTCAATGACAGGCTTCGTAATATAATCAACAACCCCAATTCTTATCGAGATTTGAGCATATTCAAAATTCTGAAAAGCAGTAACCATGATAATATCCATTGAATAAGAGCGTGTGAGTTCCATCGCTAATTCCAAACCTGATTTACCTGGGAGTTGTATATCAAGAAATGCTAGAAAGATTTCATGTTGTTTGATGATTTGAATGGCTTGTGAAGCATCTAAAGCCTTAAAAAACTTCCAGTTTGGAAACTTTTTTTGAATTAAATATTCGAGCAGTTCTAATTCAAGTGGTTCATCATCTACTAAAAGAATATTCATTTGGATGCACCCCTATCCTAGTACAAATGGGAAAACAGCTAAAACACTGGTACCATCTTCTGTAGGTATTAAGTTTACTGAAGTCCGCTCTCCTTGAAAGAGAAGATCAAGCCTTTTTGCAATATTATCTAAACCAAGTCCATCTTTATGAGATTGGACCACCTGCCCTTCTAAGGCATTGTTCCAGACAGTTACATAAACTTCCTTCTCGTTCTTTTCAATAATAATTTTTAAAAAAGCCTCACCAATATGTTTGTCAAATGAATGCTTAAAGGCGTTCTCGACAAGAGTTTGAATTAAAAAAGGGATGATAACAGCCTGTCCTACTGTTGAATCCATGGATATTTCGTAATGAAGTCTGTCTCGGAACCTTATTTTTTGTATTTCCAAATAATAATTTATATAGGATAATTCCTCATTAATTGTTATTAAAGGTGTATTTGTCTTATATTTAAACTTAAGCAATCTTGAAAGGGTTTCAATCGAGTGAATTAATTCTGTTTTTCTCTCTAATCTTGCAAGGCTTAAAATGGAATTTAATGTATTAAAGAGGAAATGTGGTTGGATTTCCTGATTTAATTGATTATAAAGGGCTGTTTGCAGTTCTTTCTCGAGAGCAATTTCCCGTGTTTGCTTTTCTAAAAGATCAATTCGTTTTTCAAATATAAATAAAAACAGCAAAGTAAATGCACCTAGTAAAGGGGCTAAGACACATAGCATAATGTAGATGGAGAAAGCTTCAATATTAAGCATTAAACGAGATTCTCCTTTAGAGGTAGAAAAAGGGAGTCTATAAATTCTCCCTTTATTAATATGATATTTTATAAAGTTTTTTATTTCTAATATAACTTTATTGCGAAAGTTGCTCTGCAAAATGGCAGCTGACAAAATGATTCTCAGCTACTTCTCTTAAGGCAGGTTCCTCTAATTTACACTTCTCCGTCGCAAACGGACAGCGTGTATGGAAACGGCATCCGCTTGGAGGGTCAATAGGGGAAGGGACATCTCCTTTTAAAATGACACGTTCCCTTTTTAGGACTGGATTAGGCACCGGAATTGATGATAACAATGCCTTTGTATATGGATGAAGCGGTGAATCGAATAGCTCCTTTTTGTCAGCAATCTCAACGATCTTTCCTAAATACATAACCATTACTCGGTCAGAGATATGCCTTACTACACTCAAATCGTGCGAGATGAATAAAAAGGTAAGCTGAAACTGATTTTGTAGTTTTTTTAATAGATTTAGGATTTGGGCTTGGATGGAAACATCCAAAGCAGATACTGCTTCGTCACAAATAATTAATTTAGGATCGACTGCAAGTGCACGGGCAATCCCAATTCGCTGACGCTGCCCTCCACTAAATTCATGGGGATAGCGATCAAGTGCTTCTTGGGGTAGTCCGACATACCCCAGTAATTCTAACATTCTTTCCATCCTTTTCGGTTTTTCAACGACATTTTGAATGGCCATTGCTTCATTTAGAATATGCTTTACCGTTTGACGGGGGTTAAGTGAGGCAAAAGGATCTTGGAAAATTACTTGCAAGTCTCCTCTAAGCTTTCTCATCTCTTTATTATTAAGGCTTAAAATGTCTTTACCAGAGTAATATACATTTCCGTCTGTTGGTTCATCGAGCCGTAAAATCGCTCGTCCTGTAGTTGATTTACCGCAGCCAGATTCCCCAACAATACTTAATGTTTCTCCTTCGTATAGGTGAAAAGAAATGTCGTCAACTGCTTTTACAAATGCCTTTGGTTTAAAAATGGATTCTGATTTAACAGGGAAATATTGTTTCAAATGGTCCACTTTTAATAATACTTTTTTCTCTGTAGCAGTCACCATTATTTAACAGCCCCCTCTTTTTCCACATGTCTCGTCCATTCGTCCGTGTACATCCAACAACGTACTTTAACACCATCATTTTGTTCAATTAAATCAGGCTTCTGCAAGTGACACAAAGGTTTCTGATAGGGGCACCTTGAAGCAAAACGGCAGCCTGTCGGCAAATTATACGGACTTGGTACACTCCCTTCGATCGTTTGCAATTCTTCTTGGTCCTCATGGATCTTCGGTAAAGAATTTAACAATCCTTGTGTATAGGGGTGCCTTGGATTTGTAAAAATCTTTTCAGTTGGCGCATGTTCAATTATATTGCCAGCATACATAACTGCAACTTTATCACATGTTTCAGAAACAACTCCTAAATCATGTGTAATCATAATAACGCCCATACCTATCTTTTTTTGTAAATCTTTAATCAGCTCTAATATTTGTGCTTGAATGGTTACATCTAAGGCTGTTGTTGGTTCATCGGCAATTAACACTTCTGGAGTACAGGCAAGTGCCATCGCAATCATTACACGCTGGCGCATACCGCCACTTAATTGGAATGGTTCTTGTTTTGCCCTTTTTTCAGGAGAGGGTATTCCCACAAGCTTAAGCATTTCAACGGCCTTAATCCACGCTTCCTTTTTTCTCATACCTTGATGCAATCTTAATGCTTCAGCAATTTGTTCTCCAACAGGAATTACCGGATTTAATGATGTCATCGGTTCTTGGAAAATCATCGAGATTTCGTTTCCACGGATTTTCCTCATTGCATCCTCTGAGAGTGTTACTAAATCTTTCCCTTTATAAAGCACCTGCCCGCCGGCAATTTTCCCTGGAGGGGAGGGGATTAGTCGTAATATGGAAAGAGATGTCATACTTTTTCCACAGCCTGATTCTCCGACAATACCTAAAGTCTCTCCCTTTCGAAGGGTAAAATCAATACCGTCAACGGCTTTACTTACACCATGTTTTGTAAAGAAATGTGTTTTTAATCCTTTTACTTCTAAAATTGGATTGTTTTTCTCGCTCACCATTATTCACCACCCGTTAATTTAGTTCAATTCGTTTATTAAAGAACCGATAGAATACGTCCACAAATAA
This sequence comes from Neobacillus sp. BF23-41, assembly GCF_041106275.1. Taxonomy (NCBI): domain Bacteria; kingdom Bacillati; phylum Bacillota; class Bacilli; order Caryophanales; family Bacillaceae; genus Neobacillus; species Neobacillus sp. BF23-41. The sequence continues at coordinate 126,121 of NZ_JBGBPR010000010.1, read as the reverse complement.
GTTCACGATAACAAAGATTAGCGAGGCAGCTAAAACTCCCCCTTGAACCACTGGTAAATCCCGCATTCGAATAGCATCAACTATCATTCTGCCAAGTCCGTTAATCGCAAAGATGGATTCAACTAATACAGTTCCGCCAAGCAGAGCACCAAACTGTAAACCAACAACCGTTATTACTGGAATTAAGGCATTCCGTAATGCGTGCTTATAAATAATGACATGTTCGCGCAGTCCTTTTGCTCGCGCTGTACGGATATAATCTTGCCTGATGACTTCAAGCATACTGGAACGAGTCATCCGGGCAACAATTGCTGCACCTCCTGCTCCTAATGTTAGAGCAGGAAGGATGACGTGAAGGATACTATCCCATCCTGCAACCGGAAGAATTTGCAGTTTTACGGAGAAGAAATACATCATCATTAAACCAAACCAAAAGCTCGGTAAGGAAATTCCAAGTAAGGCAACTAACATAACACTTGTGTCTGTAAGTGAATAAGGTTTAACCGCTGAAATAATTCCCGCTGCCATACCTAAAACGATTGTGATAATGATACTAAAAAATGCTAACTCCATTGTGATCGGTAGTCTAACCATTATTTCATCAAGTACTGGCTGGCTATTCTTAAGTGAATTACCAAAGTCTCCTTGAAAAACATTCAAAAGGTAGTCAAAATATTGAACCAGTAATGGCCGGTTTAACCCCAATTGCTCGCGAATGGCATTAACTGTTTCTTTTGATGCTCCTTCACCTGCAAGCAAAACAGCAGGATCACCGGGAACTAGTTGCATGATAAAAAATACGACAAAAGTTACCCCAATTACTACTGGGATCGTTTGTATTAAACGGCGTAAAATAAACATCAACATCTGCTAACCTCCTTAAATTTTACTTTTTCATTCTTGGATCAAAAGCATCGCGTAATCCATCACCAAAGATATTAAAACCTAAAACGAGGATAGAAATTGCTAGACCTGGAAAAATCGCAATGTATGGCGCAGAGAATAAGAAATCCCTTCCATTACTTAGCATCGTTCCCCATTCCGGAGAAGGAGGCTGTGCGCCAAGACCAAGAAACGATAAGCCTGCAGCTGATAAAATCGCCGTCGCAAGACGTAATGTCCCTTGGACAATAATTGGAGAAAGAATATTCGGTAAAATATGTTTGGAAATAATTGTAAAATCATTTGCGCCAAGCGACCGAATGGCGTCGATATACTCGAGACGGTTCACTTCTAATGTAGAACCGCGGACAATTCGTGCAAATAACGGAACGGAAAATGCTCCAACCGCAATCGTAACATTAATCAGACCTGGTCCTAGAGCACTTATGATGGCTAATGCTAGTAAGATTCCAGGAAAGGCGAGCATGACGTCCATTAATCGCATAATGAACGAATCAACCCATTTTCCATAATAGCCGGCAACTAGTCCAAAAATGATTCCGAAGAATGAGCCAAAGGCTACAGCAGCAAAACCGACACCCATCGAAAGTCTTGAGCCATACAGAATACGACTTAATATATCTCTCCCTTTATCATCGGTTCCCATCCAGTGATCACTCGATGGAGGCAGTAATTTATTTTCTAATATAATTTCATATGGATTGTATGGGGCTAAGAGCGGTGCAAATAATCCGATAAAAATGTAAAAGAGGATAATAATTGCACCGACCATCGCTGCTTTATTAACCATTAAAATAGAAAGGAAGTCTTTTAATTTAGATTGTTTCGGTAGATTAATTGTTTGTTTGATTACAATTGGTTTTTCAGTGTTTACTTCAACTGGCATGTAAAACCCTCCTTATTTTAATTTTTTTGAAAGATAAGGTGTAATTTATCGTTGCTGTGGACCCCCTTCTAAACTTTCAGACTTTTTATTGGGTTAATTACAAATTATCAAAATTAGGTGAAAAGTAAATATTTTTTAAATAATATGTCAATATAGTTAAAATTTAAGTAAATATTCTGTAAATATTATTGTCGATTGTCTTTTATAATGCAGATATGTACTAGCGGAGGGATGGTGGATACACGAATGAAAGGTCAGAATTTACAAAATAACAAAATAAGGGAGCATAAAAAAATGGAGAAAAAAGGACGCAGTATTAATAGGGGACTACTATTTGTTCTAATCGGCTTAATGATGATTTTTGCTCAAGCTTGTTCTACAAAATCAACTTCTTCAACTGATAAGGCAAGCAAAAAGGAAGCATCCAAACAAGGCGGTACATTAACAGTTGTAAGACTTTCAGATGCTACAAAGCTTGATCCGCATTTTATCACAGATATTCCTTCTGCGAATATCATTTATCAGAAAGTTTATCAGACACTAATTGCACCAGATAAGAACTTCAAAATTCAACCACTGTTAGCGAAAGAATGGAAAGTCGTAAATGACACAACTTGGGAATTTAAATTACAAGAGGGCGTTAAATTCCATGATGGAGCACCATTCAATGCTGAAGCTGTTAAAACAACATTTGATCGTATGTTAGATCCAAAAACAGAATCACCGCAACGCGAGAAGTTCTCAATGATTAAGGAAGTAAAAGTTGTGGATGATTATACAGTTCAATTATTACTTGAATATCCTTATGCTCCACTGCTATCTATTTTAGCCAGCCAAGAAGGTAGTATTATTAGTCCCAAAGCACTTACAGAAAACCCGGATACATTATCACAGCACCCAGTTGGTACAGGTCCATTTGTGTTTGAATCATGGAAGACTGGACAAGAAATTTCATTAAAGAGAAATGAAAACTACTGGGGGAAGAAACCAAATATTGATAGAGTAGTATTCAAAGTCGTTCCTGAAGATGCAACCCGCCTAGCTATGATTGAAACAGGTGAGGCGCATATTAATGACCAAGTGCCTGTAACCGAGATTGAGCGCATTGAAGCTTCTGACAAAATGGGACTCTATCGTACAGAAGGACTAGCTGTTGAATATCTTGGATTTAACACAAAGAAAAAACCATTTGATGATGTAAGAGTTCGTAAGGCAATCAGCCACGGCATTGAAAGAGAAGCAATTATTAAAGGCGTTTATAATAACGTTGGAACCCTTGCCAATGTAGCAATGAGCCCTAAGGTGCTTGGATACAGTGATAAGGTTAAAGCATATGACTATGATTTGAACGAAGCAAAGAAATTGTTAAAAGAAGCTGGCTATGAAAAGGGATTAAATGTCACTTTACTAACAAGTGACCGAAAAGAACGTATTAACATGGCTGAAGTGATGCAATCGCAATTAAAAGGGATTGGAGTAAATGTGAAAATCCAGGTAATGGAATATGGTGCTTATATCGACATGATTGAAAAAGGTGAGCACGATATGGCTATTGGTGGATGGGGAAATGCAACCGGCGACGGAGATTACAACCAGTATAACTTATTCCATTCAGCATCACAGGGAGCTGCAGGGAACCATTTCTACTATAGTAATCCAGATGTAGACAAAATGATTGAATCAGCACGAAAAGAAACAGATGAGCAAAAACGATTAAAGCTATATGAAGATGTAATGCAGAAAGAGATTGACGATGCGGTTTATGTTCCAATCCGAAATTATGAACATTTGGCTGCCTATAGTAAAAATGTAAGTGGTTTTTGGTTAAATGCTGCCAACTATCTAATGATTGATGATGTAGTAATTAAATAAGTGACTTTATGAAGAAATGAATAGTGTTCAAGGAGGAAAAGTACTTTTGTGAAAAAAGTACTTTTCCTAGTTCAATAACTTAGGAGGGAATAGGAATGACAATTTTTTGGTTAACGAATGTCCGCTTAGAAAAAGGTTTCATTTATGAAAATGATCGAATTGTCGCAACCAAGACAGAAATTTGCCACTTGAAAATTGAAGGCGATAAAATTACTGAAATTACAAATGAAATTCCTAATACAAAGGTTAAGCAGCATGATGCTCATGGTCAGCTATTGCTGCCATCCTTAAGGGATATGCATATTCATATCGATAAAACCTATTATGGTGGACCATGGAAAGCATGTACGCCCATCACAAAAGGCATTTTTACCAGATTAGAAGAAGAAAAAGAACTGCTGCCAAAGCTCCTGCCGACAGCCCAAGAGCGTGCAGAGAAAATGATTGAACTATTTATTAAAAACGGCCATACCCATATTCGCACCCATTGTAATGTTGACCCAGTGATTGGACTTAAAAATCTTGAGGTAACCGTCAATGCATTGAAAAAATATGAGGATGTTCTTACCTATGAGATTGTTGCCTTTCCACAGCACGGTTTATTAAAAAGTGACTCAGTTCAGCTCATTCGTGATGCGATGAAGAATGGCGCGACATTAGTTGGAGGCGTCGACCCTGCGACTGTGGATCGGAACATTGAAAAATCTTTAAACACTATTTTTGATATTGCTGTTGAAAACAATAAGGGCGTAGATATTCATTTACATGATCCGAATACATTAGGAGCATTTACATTTGAACGCATGGCTTATTATACGAAGGAATCTGGACTTAAAGGTAGAGCCACGATTAGCCATGGGATTGCATTAGGTGACCTGGATGGTGAGGAACTTAATGAAATCACTGCTATTCTAAAAGAACAAGAGATGGATGTTACCACCACTGTTCCTATAAATCGGGCGACAATTCCGATACCAACTCTTGATAAATTAGGGATTCAAGTATCTGTTGGACATGACAGTATTACAGACCACTGGTCTCCATTTGGAACTGGAAACTCGATCCAAAAGCTAGGGGTTCTTGCTGAAAGATTCCGCATGAGTGATGAATATTCATTATCAACTGCCCTAAAATACGGAACTGGCGGTGTAACACCACTGAATGAAAAAGGTGAGCGTGTCTGGCCAAAGGTTGGCGATGATGCAACGATGATGCTAGTAAAGGCAACTTGTTCAGCAGAAGCAGTCGCAAGAAGAGCACCGGTAGAAGCATTGTTTTTCAAAGGGAAAAAGGTTGAAAGTAAACTAGAAGACACAGACCTAGTGCGTGTTTAAACTTATAAAGGAGGAGAAAGAATGACTACCTCATATTGGTTGACGAATGTTCGGTTAGAGACAGGCTATGTACAAGATGAAAAAGGAGTCTATGAAACAAAGACAGAGCTTTTCCATTTGAAAATTCAGGGTGGGAAAATTGCTGAAAAGCAAAAGCTGCGTTATAACATTCCATCGGGCGAGTATACTGTGGACGGAAAATGTTGTTTGGCGTTACCTACCTTTAAAGAAATGCACAACCATTTGGATAAAACCTATCTTTCACTTGATTGGAAGGCTCCTATACCTGCAAAAAATTTGAAGGACCGATTACGTATGGAGGCAATGGAACTTGAGGAATTGGCGCCAACAACAAAACAGCGTGCAAGTACCATGATTGACTTACTGCTTTCACATGGGTCCACACACATCCGCACCCATGTAAATATTGACCCTTATATTGGTTTGAAAAATTTAGAAGGCGTAAAAACAGCATTGGAGGATTACACTGATAAGCTAACCTATGAGATTGTTGCCTTCCCGCAGCATGGATTATTAACTGAAAATGTCATTCCACTTATGAAAGAGGCAATGAGATCAGGTGCCCAATTAGTTGGTGGGTTAGACCCAGCTGGAATTGACCGCAATATCGAAAAATCACTCTATGAAGTGATGAATCTAGCAACAGAATTTGATGCAGATGTAGATATCCATTTGCATGACAGCGGCCATGTTGGTTTTTATACGGTAGATAAATTGACAGAAATGGTAGAAGCAGCGAAATGGCACAATCGCGTGGCTGTAAGCCATGCATTCAGTCTAGGAGAAGTACCAGTTCCACAACAGGAAGAAATCGCTGATAAATTGAGCAAGTTAGGAATTTCGGTTATGTCTACGATTCCAATTACAAAAACTCTGCCTCCAATTGATTTATTAGATCGAAGGGGAGTAAACGTGTATTTAGGGTGTGATGGTTTCTATGACTCTTGGGGGCCATATGGAACAGGGGATGTTTTAGAAAAGGTAACCCGATATAGTGAGCTGTACCGGAAAAGTGACGAACGTGCATTAGCTCAGACACTAAAGTATGCTACTGGGGGACCTACCCCATTAACGAAAGACGGTGAAGTAACCTGGCCTCTGGTAGGCGATGAAGCAAATTTTGTTCTTGTAAATGCATCGTGTTCTGCTGAAGCAGTTGCTAGAACACCAAAGCGCGAAGCAGTTATTTTTAAAGGAAAAGTTGTATTTGGACAACTGTAAACATTGTTTTTAAGAACTTAATAGTTTAGGAAGAGAAGTCTTTCACATTTGGATTATCCGTAACTCAAAAAACATCTATAAAATTAACAGTGCAATTCGCAAATGAATTAGCACTGTTTTTTACAGATAAAAAGATTTAATTTATATTGATGAACTAAATGGGTTATTAAAATCGCTTACTGATTTTTACATTGCTCAATTAAATCACGCGCCGTTTTCTTGAAGTCCCGAAGAGATGAGACCGACACACGATTTTGATCTAGGAATTGATCTAAAAGAGGAATTTCATTTAATGATCGGTCAACAAACAATCCAGATGTAACACCCGTATCAGGGTGTAATAAGGCTTCATCACTATTCATTCCCACCCTCCCCCAGAATATACTACGTTCGTTCTATTCTCCGGCTTTACTCTTCAACAAACAAAGTTGACGACTTTTTCTATACAAATAAACATTTTGGGAATAATAAACCAAAGGAGTTGATAACTTGTATTTTTTGTTTAATGTACTTGGAGTATTAGTAATGCTCGTTCTTATTTATTTTTGCTCGCCTAATAAAAGAAAGGTTAAATGGAAATCGATTTTGACGTTGTTGGTTGTTGAATTAGCCATCACCTGGTTTATGTTATCGACGAAAATCGGGTCATGGATTATTAATAAAATAGCATCGTTTTTTAACTGGTTAATTGCTTGTGCGAACGAAGGGACTTCATTTGTATTCCCATCCGTGATGGCGAACGAGCATGTGGATTTCTTTTTTAGTGCGTTAATGCCAATTATTTTCATTATTACATTCTTTGATATTTTAACGTACTTCGGAATCTTAACATGGATTATTGATAAAGTGGGCTGGCTCATTTCAAAAGTATCTGGATTGCCAAAGCTAGAGAGTTTCTTTTCGATCCAGATGATGTTTCTTGGAAATACAGAAGCCCTGGCTGTTATCCGTCAGCAGTTGACCGTATTAAAGGAACATCGCCTGCTAACGTTTGGAATCATGAGTATGAGCAGCATCAGCGGTTCGATTATTGGGGCTTACTTAACAATGGTTCCAGCGACATATGTATTTGTGGCGATTCCGTTGAATTGCTTGAACGCGCTTTTGATTGCCAACATGCTGAACCCTGTTGAGGTGAGTAAAGAGGAAGATATCGTTTATGTTCCTTCGAAAGAGGAGCGAAAGGATTTCTTTTCCACTATCTCAAACAGTATGCTTGTTGGTGTCAAAATGGTCATTGTCATCATGGCAATGGTAATTGGTTATGTTGCCCTAACCGCCGGTATAAATGGGATTTTAGGATTCGTTGTGAAAGGGTTGACCATCCAAAAAATCTTCTCAATTATCTTTAGCCCATTCGCGTTCTTGCTTGGTTTAGCTGGGGATGATGCCATGTATGTGGCGCAACTGATGGGAATAAAGCTAGCGACCAATGAGTTTGTTGCGATGTTGGACCTAAAAGGCAAGATCAGTGGACTTGCTCCGCATACAGTCGCTGTTGCCGTCACGTTCTTAACTTCCTTTGCAAACTTTAGTACAGTCGGGATGATTTATGGAACGTTTAATTCGATCCTTAGTGAGGAAAAATCAAGTATCATTGGAAAAAATGTCTGGAAGCTGTTGGTCAGTGGAGTGGGAGTATCTTTATTAAGTGCGATGATTGTTGGATTATTTGTTTGGTAAAAGAGCGGAAAGTATGGTAGTGGATATTAATGGTAATAAACTGGAACTAGTTGTTGGCGATATTATATTGCAAAGGAAAGATGCTATTGTATGCAGCAAATGGTTCCCTTTTAGGCGGAGGTGGAGTCGATTGAGCAATCCACCGAGCTGCAGGTAATTAATTATTACGTGAATGCAAGGAATTCGGAATGAAGTGATAAACGGTAATTATTTGAAAAGTAGAATCCATTAGTAATCCGGTTCCCATTCATGGGGTCGGATTTTTTTTCTTCTGCCACACTTGGAAACCTTCCCATTTTACCGCCCTTTCTAGGTGGACAACCTTCCTCCCCTTCCCTTTTGGAATAAATTAATACTAGTTCACTAGGAGGGAAGAGACATGGTAAGGAAAGCAATCATTCCTGCAGCGGGGTATGGAACAAGAACCTTGCCGATCACGAAGGTTTTGCCGAAGGAGATGCTGCCGATATGTGGAAGGCCGGCGCTTGATTTTATAGTGGAGGAAGCGATTAATTCAGGGATCGAGCAAATTCTAATTGTGGTATCAAGATCAAAAAATATGATCCTTGATTATTACGATCGGTCGGTAGAATTAGAGACGTATTTAGAAGAAAGAAATAAGACGCATTTATTAAAGGAAATCAGTCTTCCAAATGTGCATTTTCAATATGTTAGGCAGACCTATGCGCGTGGATTAGGGGAGGCCATCCTTCTTGGCAAGCAATTTGTAGGAAATGAACCTTTTGCCGTCATGCTTCCTGATGAAATTATTCTTCCCAACGAAAAGGAACCGTTAAGACAATTAATTGATATGTTCACCGAAGTTAAGGGAAATATCGTCGGGGTTAAAAAAATGGATCCGTCCCAGTTAAAGAATTATGGAGTGATTCAACCAGAACTATTCAAAAACACACAATATAAAATTAAAGATATTGTCGAAAAGCCGCAAGAATCACCTCCATCGGATTTAGCTGTGATTGGCAGGTATATTTTTAATCCAATCATATTCTCCTATCTTGAAAACGTGAAACCGGGTGTAGGTGGTGAGATTCAATTAACTGATGCGATTAAAGCAATGGCGAAAGAATATACAAGCTTTGGGTTGGAGGTAGAAGGCAAGTGCTTTGACATAGCCAAAATGTCCGAGTATGTCGACCTCATTAATTATATTTGGGATTCAAAGGAGGGGTAAGAACCAATGAAAATCTTAATAATTGGAACAGGATATGTGGGAACCACTACAGGACTAATATTTTGCGAACTGGGTCACAAGGTAACCGGCCTTGACCTTGATGAGCAAAAAATCCAAGCTTTGCAGACTGGTAAACTCCATTTCTATGAACCAGGCCTTGAGGCCCTGCTAAAAAAGCATATCGATTCTCATAATATTACTTTTACAAAAGATACAGAAACGGCAATAAAAGAGAATGATCTGATATTCATTTGCGTCGGTACCCCGCAGGGACCTAACGGCAGTGCGGATCTGATCTTTGTGAAAAATGTCGCTGCATCGATCGGTCAGAACATCAACCACTACAAGGTCATCGTTACAAAAAGCACCGTTCCGGTTGGGACCGCAACGCTAATCACGAAGGTAATAGAGGAAAATCAAACAGCCCCGATTCCATTCGATGTTGTCTCTAATCCCGAGTTTCTACGCGAGGGTTCCGCTCTTCAGGATGCACTGAATCCTGATCGAATCGTCATCGGCACAACGAGTGAAACAGCCAGAACAATCATGAGAGAATTATATAAAGACTTCGACTGCCCAATCGTCGAAACGCACCCAAAAGCCTCTGAAATGATTAAGTATGCAGCCAATTCTTTCCTCGCTTTGAAAATTTCCTATATCAATGAGTTAGCAAGAGTTTGTGACAACCTCGCCATAAATGTGAAGGATGTCTCGAACGGAATCGGGCTCGACCACCGGATTAATCCGCATTTCTTAAAAGCAGGATTGGGTTACGGCGGCTCCTGTTTTCCAAAGGATGTCAATGCGTTAATCCAAACAGCTAAGGAACAGGGAAATCCTATATCCATTCTTGAAGCAGTAGTCAAAGTCAACGCGGATCAGCCTGTTTATTTTATTGAAAAAGTAAAACAGGCCCTCGGCAGCGATTTGAAGAATAAGACCATTGCCGTGCTCGGGTTATCCTTTAAAGCGAATACTGATGATACAAGGGAGTCACCTAGTTTCATTTTGATTAATAGATTATTAGAAGAACAAGCAACGATTAAAACACATGATCCGATTGTGAAAATGGGAGCACCCCACCAATTTCCGACGATTGAAGAAACCGTTGCTGGTGCAGATGCGCTCGTCATCTGCACGGATTGGGATGATTATAAGCAACTGGATTGGGAGAGCCTAAAGCCGCTAATGAAGCAACTCTATATTTTTGATGGGAGAAATATGATTGATAAGGAGAAAGTGGAGAAACTAGGGTTCTATTACTTTGGAGTTGCTAATCATTAAAAAAGAGCATTTCTGCATGCTCTTTTTACTCTGACCTAAAAGAAGGAAGGTATCAACTATGATTTTGGTTACAGGTGGAGCCGGTTATATCGGCAGCCATGTCGTCAGGGATCTTGCGGATAGGGGCTATTCCGTTTTAGTTATAGATAATCTAACAACCGGGCATATCGAGGCAGTAGATAAACGGGCCATTTTTATTCAGGGGGATGTGGGAGATCCAAAACTACTCGAACGTATTTTTAAAACGTATTCCATCCAGGCGGTTATGCACTTTGCGGCAAGCTGTCTTGTTGGTGAATCTGTTGTTAATCCCCTTAAATACTATCAAAATAATGTTGTGGAAACCGTTCGCTTACTTCAAAAAATGAATGAATACCATATTAAGCATTTTATCTTTTCCTCGACATGTGCAACATATGGGATACCGAATCAATCCACCATCCATGAAAAGCTGCCAACTAACCCGATTAACCCCTATGGAAAGTCTAAACTAATGGTTGAAACCATGTTAAATAGTAATTCAGATAGCGATGACCTCAATTATATCGCCCTCCGTTATTTTAATGTGGCCGGAGCATATCATTCTGGTGAAATAGGAGAAGATCATGATCCAGAAACACATTTAATTCCCAATATTTTAAGACATTTACAGGGGAAGTCACCCTATATAGAAATTTTTGGGGATGATTACGCGACTCCAGATGGCACGTGCATTCGCGATTATATTCACGTAACCGATTTGTCCGCGGGTCATATTCTAGCATTGGAATATTTATTGAAAAATCAGGGGCAAAAAACGGCGGAAATCTTCAATTTGGGGAATGAACGAGGCGTATCTGTTTTAGAAATGATTAACCTCTGTGAGCAGGTTGCCGGCGCCAAGGCCAATGTAAAAATTCAGCCGCGGCGAAAAGGAGATCCGCCACAGTTAGTGGCATCATCTCAAAAAATACGCGGTGTACTAGGCTGGGCACCAAGATACGATATCAAATCGACCATTGAAACTGCATGGAACTGGCACCAGAAGCATCCTAACGGGTATAACTAAAAAACTATCCACTGTGAAAAGTGGATAGTTTTTAAAGTTTCATACTTCTTATGAAAGCGGCAAACCTGTGGGGGTTAATGGTTATGTTATCTAATCCAGACCATCCTCGATTTTCCTGAATACGATTGAGTCCTCCGTAATGACCAATAAAATAATTATGATTCAATTTTCCAAATGAACTGATTACCCAATAAAGGGGAGTTATATAGGTAGGAGTGAAAATTTCAATCACTTTTGTATCTGGCCTGCAAAAGGTCAAATTTGCAAATCCTGCTCCATGTGCGCCAACAATGACTTCGGCAGTTGAAAAAAGCTGGGCTTGTTCAACGACTGAAAGGGTTTCAAGCTCAACTTTGATAAAGCCATATTGCTTTAATAGATCCCATAAGTCAGACTCATTCGTGATGATTCGAGACCATTTTCTACTAACGTAGATTCGCTTTTTTTCAGTGGAGTTCATGTTATCTTCTTTTAAAAAAGTTTTTCTTAAGAAATCATAGCCCCACTTTGTTGCAAAGGAGGGCTGGGATGGAACAACTAAATGATCAGCTTGAATATGGAATCCATCGTATGTCTTTATTAATTGATCATCCGTTATTCCAAGTTGGTGTAAGGCTTCAGATTGAAAAGGTAAATGGTCAGGTTCTGATTTTATAATAAAACGCTCAACATTTATGCCACTTTGCTGCAGCAAATGAATACGGGGAATCACTTCATACATCCAATGATAATAGTTTCTGCCCACTACATGTGTGAGGTCTGCTATTTGTCCGTAGTGATGTGAAATAGGGGGTAAGGTTTCCTCTTTAAAAATGGAATGATTGGAGCGTGGATGGACAAATTCTAAAGATGCATCCCAGATTAGATGATTATCTGAGGTTACAATCGCTCCATTTAGTCCCCATACGCGTCCATTCGGAATCACTCCGACAGATCCACCTTCTAATTTAGTTGGATAGCGAGTTGGAGGACGTTTCATACGTCTTGAAAAAGAAGTTTCAGGGTAAATTTCTTTAAAAACTGCTCCCTGAGAAACTGATTCGACGTTCGCTTCAATCCAATCCTTTACGAAATTATGGATACCAATAGGCGGCAGTATGTGAGCCAAAAAAATCGCCTCCAATTTTTTAAGAAAATGTTACCTTTATTGGATCATGAAAGAAGAATACATTCTATATTACTATTCCTGTTTAAAGGTTTATGTTACTTAAATTTTTTAAACCTTTATACACCTTAAATAACAATAAAGAATAAATAATATTAAGGAGTAGTCCTACGTTATTGCCAAGACAGAAGAAAAACAAATAAGAATAGGAGTGTTTTTTTTGAATCATATACTGCCGCCGATTGGAATCTTTCATTCTATAAAAGATTGGATTGCTGCAAAGGATGGATCCTTTTTCAAACGGAGTTGATATGAAGAAAATTTACCCTGAAACTCCTGTTTCAAGTAGTATTGACCGTCGTCCTCCTTGTCCTCCTTCATGGTATCCTGGTGAATTTGCGGGTGGTGATGTCGCAGTTATTCCGAATGCGGGTGTATGGGGTGCGAATGGAGCAATCATTACTCCTGATAATCATCTAATTTGGGATGTATCTGTTGAGCGTGTGCATATTATTCCCGAGAATCATTCCATTTTTCAAGAGAAAGCATTGCCAGAGGCTGCTTACATTAAAAAAGCCGCAGACCTAACACATGTTTACAGCGGGAATTATTATCATTGGATGTATGAGGTAATTCCCCGGATTGATTTGCTTCAGCAGAGTGGTCTAACAGTCGATCGGTTTATCGTGAATACTGAATCTGAACAACCTTACCAACCTGAAACCTTACATCAACTTGGAATAGCGGATGATCAATTAATAAAGACACACAGTGGTTTTCATGGTCAAGCTGAAAATTTAATTATTCCTTCTCAACCAGCTTTCCCGACAAAATGGGGATATGATTTTTTACGAAAAGCATTTTTAAGAGACACTATGTTAACATCCTCTGATAGAAAAAGAATCTTCATCAGCAGAAAATGGTCGCGAAAAATCACGAATGAAGAACAAGTAATGAAGGTACTAACCAAATATGGTTTTGTTAAAGTTGATTTGGAATCTCTCTCAGTGGCTGATCAGGTTCAGCTTTTTTCTTCCGCTGAAGTCATCATTGCTGCACACGGAGCAGCCTTAACAAATTTAACCTTCTGTCAGCCTGGGACTAAGGTCCTTGAAATTTTTACTCCAACCTATATTATCCCCCATTATTGGGCGATAAGTTCATTGGGCAATTTGAAGTATGACTACTTTATTGGTCAATTAGGCAGGCATGTTTCTCAGAGTGAAAATAGGTGGACAGGAGGAGATGACATCATCATAAATCTTCCAAAATTTAAAACCCACTTAAAAAGAATGCGCCTATAAATATTCAGGTGAAAAAAGGAAAATCCCGTACACTTGTAAATGACGGGATTTTCTTTGTTTAGTACTATTTATCTACCAGTCTAGTCGATCCCTGTAATAATAATATTCTTCTTTAAGATAGGTCTCACCATTCCAAGGTTTTACATCTGTATTGAAATGAATAATTATTGGGCTAATGTTCAAATGCCCCATCCTAAAGACTTGATAATTCCACTTGTAATCGAGTGGAAACCATTTATTGTATAATATCGCATTGAGGGCATCCTGATCCCACCAAATGATTTTTTTAGGATTTTTATTAATAAAATTAAGGACCTTGTTTGAAATTTTATATTTTCTCCACTTTTTAAGATTCATTAACAGGACACCCGAATTAAAATATTTATAGCCATTCGGCAGTCTTATTCCAGAAAAATCAACAGGGTCCTCTACAGCCCCTAAGAAATGATTCTCCAAATGCTCATTCTCCCATAATTCTCGGAGGTCCCCTTTGATAATCAAATCACTATCTAGATAGATTGCCTTTTTTATTCTCTTATCTAAAAGATCAGGTATAGATATCCGATAAAATGCTTCTCGACTTACATGGCCCCATCCCTTGAAATGTTTATAAATACTCGGGTCCACATTTAAATAGATAGGGGAGGTGTTATAATTTTGGAGGAGGCTATTAATTTTCGATTTATTATCGATGGATAAATTTCCATCGATAATATAGATTTGATAATTGGTTTCAGTCAATTTATTTTCAAATAAGGATAATAGCATGGTTGCTAAATGAACTGCGTAATTATCGTTACTAAGTGCAACTATCGAAATCGGTTTCATTGATCAACCTCCACGTCGTAGTTTATCCATTTCTCTATAGTGAATTGCTAAGGACTCACAATAATTTAATAGGTTGCTTATTGCACTTACTTCATTGTGATATGTGTATTTTAAATCCAATGAATGGCAAAAGGAAAAGTCCATTGGAACATATGTTTCGTTATGCTCTAGAATGGCATCTACACTTAGATTAAAGTTATTCTTTTTAAGTTCCTCAAAGAGCGTATGCCAGTGATAATTATGGCCTTCACTATAGTTATAAGAAGCAAGCGTGTTAATCCACCCCACAGTTATTTTTGATTTTAGATGTTCCAAAGATCGATATGGGAAATGCCCTAATTTTAGGTTTTGTGAAATCTCAACTTTGACATTTCTTTTATCAAATAGTAAATCATGGTTTCCACCTGAAATAGAAGGGGAGAAGGTTTTCCAAATTTTTTTTGAAACGACTACTTTGGGCCAATAATCTTTGATAGGACTTGCATACGTAATTCTTTTCGGTATAAACAACTCGTTTTCATTGAGGTGGATAGGGAAATAAGTATATTCTCTTTCAAGGTAATAAACTTTACTAGTTGATAATTTGTTCACCAATTTTCGCGGGTTTCCAGAATAGTTTGGAGCCGTTAAAAACTCATCCACGTCTAATGGGAAAATAAAATCAGGATCAAATTGGTCGAAAGTATAGTTGATTAACTCCGTAGTTTTTTCTCCCTGAACATACTCCAGTGTATCGTCATGTCGCAAATAAATTGGGAGACCTTCTGATTGTAATTGCTGGATAATATCTAGAGTACGATCCGTACTCCCATTATCTAAGAGGACAATACCATCGAAAATATTAAGATGGTATCGAATATATGATTCAATAATATCTGCCTCATTTTTTATCATGCCTACACAATATACCTTTCTCATATCAATCTCCTTCACCTTCATTCATTCAATGGTCCTTTTAGTTTATTCACTCGATTTCTTTTCGTGTAGACGGATTCCAGATTTTTTTATCATGCATATGATAAATCAAATTGTTTATCGGGGGTGTCGTGTAGTAACTATGGAAATATCAGTGGTAACAGCAGTGTATAATGGTGAAGAGTACCTTGAGGAATCGATTGAAAGTATTCTTAAACAAACATTTCCACATTTTGAATATATTATTGTGAATGATGGCTCCAATGATAAAACAAAAGAGATTTTAGATAATATAACAGATCCAAGAGTGAAGGTAATTCATCTAGTGAAGAATGGCGGGGCAGCCAATGCCTTAAATATTGGAATTAATGAAGCAAAAGGTCAATGGATTGCCCTTCAAGATGCAGATGATGTTAGCAGTGAGCATCGATTGCAAAGGCAGTTAGAATATATAAAGTCTGACTCTAGGCTTGTAGCTGTTGGTTCATTCATTAAATGTATCCCTGGAAATGATCGGGTTGAGCAAAGTGCTCTTGAATGGGAAGAGGTTTTTTTTAACAGCAAAGAACATTTCAGAAATGAACAATTCTACAGTACACCCATGTGCCATGGCACTGGCTTTTTCTCTAAGAAAGCCTATGAAAATATTGGAGGATATGATCCAACATTTAAAATTGCTTATGATTATGATCTTTGGACGAGAATGTTTGAAGAAGGTGAAATTTCCAGGGTGCCGGAAGTACTATATAAATATAGAATTCATGGGAATTCTCTTGCACATAGTAATAAAATTGATACAATGAACGAGATTTTACTCAGCACCTTTAAAAGTATTTCGGAGCTTCGGTTTCAACATTTAAAGAGGAAACCAAAACTGTTATTACTAGGTACAAAAAACAATATTGAATTCTATAAGGATAATCTGGAACATAAAAATCATTATTTAATGATGAGTTTTCTTGAACAAGACCTTAAAAATATTAAAAAAGCCTATTCTTTATACCAATCAAATGAAATTGATGGAATTATTCTTGTTGCAAATCAACAAATTGCTGAGATTTTACGTTTTTATAGAAGAAAAGGTTTGTCATACAGAAAAAACTTTTTTATGATTTGGATACCTTGAGGCCTTAAGTAAGTCAACTGACAATTTCAACAGTGATAACTAAATGCAATAAAAGACCTATTCATAATTGAATGGGTCTTTTATTTGATTTACAATATCTTTCTTCTATACTCTTTAATCGTTTCTTCAAGTCCCGAATTCAATGTTATTAAAGGTTCCCATCCTAGTAATTCCTTTGCTTTTTCTATGACAGGCCGCCTGACTTTCGGGTCGTCTTCCGGCAGTGGGTGAAAAGTGATGTTACTTTCTGAGTTTGCCAATGCTTTTACCAAATGTGCTAAATCAATTATCGGATATTCGATTGGATTACCAATATTGATGATTTCGCCATTTGCCTCGTCTTTTTCCATTAAAAGCTTTAGTCCGTTAAGCGTATCGGTGACATAGCAAAACGACCGTGTTTGTGTTCCATCACCATAAACGGTAATATCTTCGCCTTTTAGTGCTTGCGTGACAAAGTTAGAGATCACCCGGCCATCATCGTTTGCCAATCCAGCCGAATACGTATTAAAAATCCGTGCAACCTTTACCTTTGTTTGATATTCCGTAAAGTACAAATAGCAAAGGACTTCACCTAATCGCTTCGCTTCATCATAACAGGCACGGGGGCCCCATGTATTGACATTGCCTCTATAGGTTTCTGGCTGCGGATGAACTTCCGGGTCGCCATAGGCCTCACTTGTACTGGTATAAACAATTTTCGCTTGATTCCTCTTAGCCAGTTCGAGCATATTTTTCGTTCCTATCGTATTAACATTAATCGTTTCAAAAGGGCTTGCTTGATAATATTTTGGAGAGGCAGCGGAGGCAAGATGGTAAATTTCCTTGACGTTTTTAAAGTCAGAGCCAGTAAGTAATTTCCGTGAACAGGCGTCCATCTCCTTAAAAATAAACCGGTCTTCTGGGAGGCCCTTTATGTTGGTTATTTTTCCTGATGATAAATTATCTACTCCAACGACAACGCATCCGGCTGCAAGTAAATCCTTTGCAAGCTGCGACCCCAGGAATCCCGCCACTCCCGTTATCAACACTTTCTTTTCCATGTTTCACCTCTAATTTTCAAGTCTCTTACATACTATGAAATAAATATGAATTGGTATGGGTAGGAGGTGGACATCGTGGTAACAGTTGTAACTAGTACGATAAGAGAAAACATGCTTGAGCGAGTTATCGAGAATTTCTTGAGGCAAAACCTACAGGAAAAAGAACTAATTATTATCTTGAACAAGAATGATATGAAACTAGAAAATTTAACGGCGCCTAATATAAGAATATTTCAAATGGATGAAGAGAAAACATTGGGGGAGTGCCTGAATTTTGGTGCCATGCAGGCCCGCTATGGGCTAATTGCTAAATTTGACGACGACGATTATTATTCACCTGCCTATTTGGACAACGCTCTTTGTTTGTTGAAGGAAACGGGTGCAGATGTCGTCGGGAAGGCAGGGATCTTTGTTTATTTTAACAAAGATATGCTGTTAACAGTATTTCGTCCTAGAATGAGTAATTTCTTTTTGAAAAATAAGAGGATATTTCTGGCCGGAGGGACGTTAGTTTTTAAAAAGGATGTGCTCGTCAAGGTTCAGTTTCAGGCGTTAAATAGCGGCGAGGATGTGCAATTTCAAAAGGATTGCCTAAATCAGAAGTTAACATTATATTCAGGGAGCCTAGATGATTATGTACTGATCCGCTATCAAGAGAATCATCAGCATTCCTGGCTGGTTCTTGATGAGACCTTCCAAAAACATTGCAAACGGATTGTGGTGACGGACTCGTTTGAGGAGTATGTGTGGGAAGGGGGCAGGTGCTAATGATTTCCGTCGTTGCCTGCACGAATCGCCAAGCCTATCTACCGAAGATTTTAGAGAATTTTCACAGACAAACTTTAGTGAAAAAAGAGCTTATTATCATTGTTAATTCTACGGTAATGGAAGTGGATAGCGTTGGATATCAAATTCTCAAAATTCCAGAGGAAGTCAGTTTGGGAGCGTGCTTAAATAAAGGGGTTCGTATAGCGAAATATGATTTTGTGACAAAAATGGATGATGATGACTATTACGGTCCCGAATATTTAAAGGAAGTGTATGAGGCCCTTGTTCAAACAGACGCAGACGTGGTGGGTAAGAGCAGCTTTTATATTTACTTCAAAAAAAATAATGAATTACGCTTGTATAATCCTAATCGTGAAAATCGGTGGGTTGTGAACAATGGTCCTTATAAAAGCGCGTATTTTCTAAGCGGGGCCACGCTCGCCTTCAAGAAAAAAATCCTCGATAAAGTTAGCTTTCCCAATGTGGATGTTGGCGAGGATAGTGGTTTTCAGCGACTTTGCTTTGAAAGTGGGTTGAAAATGTATTCGTTATCGAAGGAACACTATACGTATTTGCGCTATACTGACCCTCTGCACCATCATTCAGATGCAAGGGAATCGCTTTTAAGAAGGGAAAGTCGTTTCATCGTCCACACCGCTTCGATTGAAAAATACGTCAATACAAAAAAGTAAGGCAGTAGTGTCGTACTACTGCCTTGATTTGGTTAGCTTCCTGAGCTACCGTGACTTCCTGAGCTACCGTGACTTCCTGAGCTGCCTGAGCTGCATGAGCTACCGTGACTTCCTGAGCTGCATGAGCTGCCTGAGCTGCCTGAGCTGAGTAAATCGACGGAAAAGCTTTCGATGTCCTTACAACGGATAACTGTCAACCGCTCAGTAACAAAAGGTGACACCATACCTGGCTCAATGATTTTGACGCAGCAGTCGTTTGTTACACATTTTAATTCCCCGGTAAAGAAATCGCCAGACTTAGTTCTAATAGTCACTTCGCTATGCTGAAACTTCTTTAGAATGCGACATAAACAATCTTTCTTACAGCTGCAATTTTTCTTGCATTTACAATTGCTTTTGTTTTTACTGCTTTTGTTTTTACTGCTTTTGTTTTTACTGCTTTTGTTTTTACTACTTCCCATTTTGCTTCCTCCTTCAAAAAGGATTTTCAATTTAATATATTCATTAGAAAGATGAAGGTGTGTTAATCTTGTAGTTTTTCTGCCCATTTATGGGAATGGGATTAGCATGTTTAATGAAGGAATAAGAAATGGTGTCAGGCACCGCAGATGGACAAATCATCAGTTTGTCCATCTGTGGTGGACTTTAAGGACTGGAAAATACTTAAGTACATAAAAATAAGCGATACATGGGTCGTATCGCTTTTCTTGTATTTTAAAAATAAAGTGGTTATAGTCAGTATTTAAAATAAATTATTCCTCTTCTCCATAGGACTCAGTGGTTGTATCCATACACTCCCAACATTCACTTCTATTCCGTTCGAATCTGGACAATTCCTCCCCACAAGAAATGCAAACATCCATAGGTATAGATTCCCCCTTCAAGTAAAAATTTTTGATTAAACCTATAAGCCGTAAAAACCTATTATGTTTAATGTATTCCACGATAGCTTGTTAGAGAACCTTGAAACTTCATAGCGAAAACAAAATCAATCGTGAGTTCCACTTTTAAAATCAGATAGGTAGGTACTGGGGTCAGGTAATCTTTTTAGAAAACATGTCTAATCAGGTTTTATATTTTTCCATATTAATATAGTAATAAACTTCTAGGAGGTGTAAATGATTGAAACGTAGTAAAAAGAGCCTGCTGCCTCTTTGTATTTTTCCAGGTTATCGATGGTGTGGGCCAGGATGCAGCGGGCCGGGTAGTCCAATTAATGATGTAGATGGCTGCTGCTACCAGCATGATCGTTGTCTGAGCCGAGGGAATTCCCCGTGTTACTGTGATAAGCAATTTATGAAATGCCTTGAATCAAAAATAAATCCTCATACGCAAAAAGGTAGAAATGCCCGCCTAATGTACGGATTTATGAAACTGAAAACAACATTCACCTGTTCCAAATAGGTGATGTGTAGTTAAACTTTGATTTGCTTAAGCGACATCCATTTGCTTACAGAAAATAAACTTATATCTAAAGATAGTTCGATATCAATTTGTCCAACCACTCTAAATTAGTTAAACTATAAAGGATGATAATTCGTCGGTAAATTACTTTGAATAATGAGTGGGAGAGAGCATTATATGAATAAAAGAGTAGTGATTACAGGTATTGGAGCAGTCACTCCTTTGGGGAATGATGCTCATTCAACATGGGAACAGATTAAAAGGGGTATATCAGGTGTTGGTCCAGCCACCATATTTGATGTGGAAAAAGTGGATATCAAAATCGCAGCAGAAGTAAAAGGCTTTGCACCAGAAGAATTTATGGATAAAAAAGAAGCGAGAAGAATGGGGCGTTATAGCCAGTTCGCAGTTGCTGCAAGTCAAATGGCTGTCAATGATGCAGGAATCCAAATCGGTGAGAATGTTCAACCTGAGCGAGTGGGCGTTTGGATTGGATCAGGAATCGGTGGTTTAGCGGAATTCGAGGAACAGCATCGGAAATTTATTGAAAAAGGTCAAAGAAGAGTCAACCCGTTTATTATTCCCATGTTTATACCGGACATGGCGGCTGGACAAGTTTCGATTGCACTTGGAGCAAAAGGAATCAACAATTGTTCGGTTACAGCATGTGCGTCAGGCGCCAATTCAATCGGTGATGCATTCCGCGTTATTCAAAAGGGGAATGTGGATATGATAATTGCTGGCGGAACAGAAGCAACGATTACAGAGATGACCGTTGCGGGATTTTCTAATATGACAGCCCTTTCAAAAAATCCAGATCAGAACACAGCAAGCCGGCCTTTTGATAAGAATCGTGATGGATTTGTCATCGGGGAAGGCGCAGGAATTGTGGTCCTAGAAGAATTAGAGCATGCTTTAGCGCGTGGTGCGAATATATATGGGGAATTGATAGGATATGGAGCTACGGGTGATGCCCATCATATTACTACACCTGCACCAGACGGAGATGGACCAGGGAGAGCAATGAAATTAGCATTAGATGATGCTGGGATTTCCCCTGAACAAGTCGACTATATCAATGCACATGGGACGTCGACTTATTATAATGATTTGTATGAAACATTAGCCATTAAAGAGGTTTTCAAGGAACATGCCTATACTTTATCTGTCAGTTCCACGAAATCGATGACGGGGCACTTGTTGGGAGCAACAGGGGCTATTGAGGCCATTTTTTCTATATTAGCCATCAAGGAAGGTATCATTCCTCCAACCATTAACTATGAAACACCTGATGAACAACTTGATTTAGATTATGTCCCCAACGTAGCAAGGGTGAAGGATGTTCAAGTGGTTTTATCAAACTCATTAGGATTTGGCGGGCATAATGCCACATTGATTTTTAAAAAATTTACCGAATAACGATAGCAAGTAACAAAAGCGAAGGTGTCTAAATATCATTTAGATACCTTTTTTTATGTTTTTTAAAATTTTATCAGCGTATTTAAAAATAAGCAGACCCAGTTATATTTTTCCGCTATTAAAATAAAAAACAAGTCGATAATAGGACTTTCATCGGTAATAAATCATCCATCGACAGGTTTCCTGATAATTCCTTACTAACCAAACGTTTGATTAGATTCTATATAAACCCTTTTATCAACAGGATTTTTTCCCGGGAAATGGAGAAAACAATGTCGAAATCCGCACCGACATAAAAAACGGATAAAACAAAAAAGGTCATATTAAACAAATACTTTGTTTAACATAACCTTTTTGGACTGAAATTACTGTACTTCAGCTTTTTTGATTTGTTTGCTTCGTAACTGTCCGCACGCAGCATCAATATCTGTTCCATGTTCTTGGCGGATTTTACAATTAATCCCGCCCTTTTTCAACGTATCATAAAACGCTAGGACTGATTCTTGTTCACTTCTTTGATATTGACTATGTTCATCGACCGGATTATATGGAATTAAGTTTACATAGACTTGCTGTCCGAGAGGGCGAAGAAGTTCGGCCAGCTGCTCGGCTTCTTGCTTATGATCATTTACATCTCGCAGCAAAATATATTCAATCGTAATCCGACGGTTAGTCTTTTCTACGTAATACTCCATCGCCTGCATTAATCTTTCAATCGGAATCGCACGGTTTATTTTCATAATACGCGTACGAAGCTCATTATTTGGCGCATGCAAGGAAACAGCAAGATTTACCTGCAGCCCCATATCCGTGAACTCAATAAGCTTGTCCGCGAGACCGCTGGTTGACACGGTGATCCGTCTAGCCGCAATCGCAAGCCCTTTATCATCTTTAATCACCCTGATAAAGTCTATTAGGTTTTTAAAATTATCAAATGGTTCACCAATCCCCATCACGACTACGTGACTGACCGTTTCGCCTTGCCCTTTTTTGTCTAGGTGCAGTTGAACGTTCATAATCTGCTCGACAATTTCCCCGCTCGATAAATCTCGGCTTTTTGCTAATAAACCACTCGCACAAAAACTGCAGCCAATGTTACAGCCTACTTGCGTTGTCACACAAACAGAAAGGCCATATTTCTGACGCATTAAAACCGTTTCAATCAAATTGCCATCCTGAAGTTTAAACAAGAATTTAATCGTTCCATCAGCAGATTCTTGTTTAATATGCTCCTGTAAGGTTTGGATTTCGAAGTTGTCTGACAGTAATTGAAGACACGCTTGATTTACTTCAGTCATTTCCGAGAAAGCTGTTACACGCTTTCGATAAAGATATTCCCATACTTTTTGTGCTCTCGACTTCTTCTCACCGTGCTCGGTAAGCCAAGTAGCCAATTGATCTATAGTTAATCCGTATATGGACTGTTTTTTCATACATTCCCCTCTTTTCGTTACGATAAAACTTAATAAAGATTACGTTATATTATTAATGAATAGGCAAAGATGGAGCCTTATCAATTACATACTATCACTTCTCGTATAAATAACCCTTTTTTAGCAACAGCACGATCAATAATCGAAAAACCAGCTTTTAATAGAATTTCATCGATCGGTTCAACGGTAACGACGACCACTTTGTCAGCAAGCCTACGTGCACTTTGGAGCATTTCCAGCTGCTCATCAGGGGTTATCACCGAACACAAATTATAAGGCAAATCAATGATGGCTACATCA
Organism: Neobacillus sp. BF23-41; assembly: GCF_041106275.1. Classification (NCBI taxonomy): domain Bacteria; kingdom Bacillati; phylum Bacillota; class Bacilli; order Caryophanales; family Bacillaceae; genus Neobacillus; species Neobacillus sp. BF23-41. The sequence goes on along the minus strand of NZ_JBGBPR010000010.1, from coordinate 102,340 downwards.
TAATGATTGGTGATATCGCGAATATCAGCTAAGTTTATTTCTCCGCTAAGACCAAAGTGTATCATATTTTCTCGTGCTCCAGGAAGAATCAGCTGATTACGGTCACTTCCGACAATATCAATTCCCATCGACCTAGCTTCAACTAGGACGGTTCCAATTCCACAGCAAGGATCGATGGCCTTAATTCCGTTTGGATTGGGGATGGCGATATTTACCACTGCTCTAGCCACACGTGTGTTGAGCGCTGTGGAATAATCGTTTGGCTTCTTTTGATGCCGGAACCAAACTGATTCACTTTTTACATACTCACCGAAGACCCAACTTCCCTCTATATTCATGACGCCAAACAATCGATCAGGATGACGAAGATCTGCTTGACCATTGATGTGTAAGCCAAGCTCTCGTTCAATGGCACGTCGGTTTTCGAATCCTTCTTGTTCACTTTTTGCCTGACCACTATTTTTTACATAGGTGACTTTAAACGTTGCTCCGCTTAGTTGTAAAGTTTCTACCTGTAAAAAAAGATTCTCAAGGCTTTCCACCTCATATAACACCGTGATTCTTTCTTTAATAAACGGGCTTCGACTTGGATCGATTTTTACGAAACTTTCCAAGACATTAGATTGAGACACCTCACCGAATAATGAGCGCATTTCCAAAGCACACAAAGAGCGTTCATCCTCAGCATAGGCGTAAGTATATATATAGGTCGTACCTTTTTGGAGAGTCATATCCAAATCGTTGTCATACTTTAATTTATTTATTTCAACTTCACCTCAAGTTTATCTGAAAAACATAATCTATTATACCAAGAAAAGACGCATTTTTAAAAATTTCCTTTAATTGGGTGTCGAAATGAGTGTCAGGCACCAATCCGCTAGATTATAATTATAATGAGGCAATTTTTGGAGGTTAATGATGGGCTATATTGAAGATTTACGAGGAATAGTCGGGAACCGGCCACTTATTTTAGTAGGTGCTATGGTGTGCGTAATTGATAATCAGGGAAAAATTCTTTTACAAAAAAGACCTGAAGGCATTTGGGGACTTCCAGGCGGGCTATTAGAATTAGGGGAGTCTGTTGAGGAGGCCGGAAGAAGAGAAGTGTTTGAAGAAACAGGTGTTGAAATTGGCCAACTTCAATTAGTAGAGATATTTTCAGGTAAGCAGTATTTTCGAAAGCTGCCAAATGGCGATGAATTCTATCCAGTCACGATTGCCTATCTATCAAAAGATATTAAAAATCATACGATCAAAATTGATGGGAAAGAATCGATTGATGCTGGATTTTTCCCGTTACACGAGTTACCGGAACAAACCAGTTCGTTAGTCAGGAAGATGATTCAACAATATCCTAATATGCTCAAATAGACCTTTCATAAGAAGGTCTATTTGTAGGTATGGTGTAATCTTAGTATCCGTCTCCATGGACATCATATAGACAGAATAATTACATTTTCTCATTCGCAGCAAAAGCTGGTATTTGTTTTAGATTTGATATCCACTCGTTGTAGTGGCCTTCACATAGACCTCTAAGAAAGTGGTGATTTGAGCACTTTTTAACTCCACATAATTTTATTACTTTTGGCATATGCGGGTAGCCTAATTTATTGTAAATGTAGTTATGATGTTCACAGTATCCATTTGCAAAGTAAGGTTTGGAACAGTCTACAGCCAGACAATGGTCAATTGAGCAAGATTCTACCCTAATAGTGTCTATTTTTCCGGACCTTCTCATTCTTACATAATGCTTATTACATAACTGTCGTGCTTTTATTTGTTCATCGCATCCCTCTACCGTACATATACCCTTAGTTGAATACCGCTTATTTTCAAGGATTTCCATCTTACTCACCTCCCGTACATGCTGTCGAATTTCTAAAGACATTTTTTCCCTCAAATTGCTTATAGTATTGTCGAAATATCTTTAATTTTTATATTATTGAAATAATAATACAATTCCTTCGGTTTGTATATATACTTAAAAATATTCAAAGTATTAAGATTTGTAAGCGTTTTTTTAAGACAAACATATTGAAGGTGCCGGAGGATATAGTTGTGGTTTCCAAAGGCCAAGTTTTTTTGCGGTTATTTTTGCATTGTTTTATAATAAAAGGAACTTAAAATGCTTTCTAAACTACAATGACTTGATTTAATAAGGTTTTCAACAGGAGGATTACTTGGAATGACAACAGAAGGGACATTTAATGGTGTCGATGGAACAGAACTATTTTTTCAAGTGATCGAACCATTAACGGCTCCAAAAGCGGCAGTTATTTTAGTTCACGGTCATGGCGACCATAGCGGAGGGCTCCAGAATCTAAGTGAAAGCTTGGTTGAAAAAGAATATATTGTTTATGCCTTTGATTTGCGCGGTCATGGAAAAAGCACTGGTAAAAGGGGATTTATCCGGTCTTGGGATGAATTTAGAGGGGATTTACACATGTTTCGAAAGCTCGTTTCTCTAGATCAACCCGAATTACCATTGTATATTGTCGGACATAGCATTGGCGGCCTGATTACCCTCGACTATTGCTTAGATCATAGCGCAGGTATCTCAGGCATTGTTGCGATTTCTCCTGCCATCTCTTACGAAGTGACACCGATAGAGCAGTTAGGCATTAGCTTAATGTTGAAGGTTAAACCAGACTATAGTATCAATAAATCTCGAAATATGCGATTGTTGAGGAAAAATTCAGCCGTGCGTGCTAAATATTATTCCGACCGTTTACGTCACAATATCGTTACACCTGGTTTAGGACAAAGCTTAATCCAAGCGACTTCACGCGTCGTAAATAAAGCAACGTCGATTAGTCTTCCGTTTTTATTGCAATATGGACTTGACGATAGGATTACACCACCAGCAAAGCTGAGCCATTTTTTTCAACAAGTTGCTTCAAAGGATAAACAGCTATATGAGTACTCTTTAGTCAAGCATCGCCCCTTTGATGGAGTGGGAAGAGAGAAGTTTTTAGGAGATTTGGTTGGCTGGTTAGACAAACAGATGGATAACAAACAAAAGGTGCCTTATAAAGAGATCATTTAAAGTCCATTTCCCGCTATTTTATGTGGAACTGGACTTTATTTGAGTTTTTTATTTGGCGGAAGGAAAAAACTCCTGCCGCTTTGTTCCAATACATTAATACTGTAATCTCCTTTCATTATCCGTTCGTACCCCCAAATGCAATGCAGTAGTTTTCGGGAATAATCTAGAAATAGTCATTCATTTGGACATAAGAAAAATTTTCCGAACTTTATTGGCAGAATAATTTAACGATTCTATGATTTAATTGTTAACCTTTTATTAATTTTGGTTTACAATTAAAGAGACATAGGTTGGAACTATGGATAGTGAGTATTTATCGGTTGGATACGGTAAATGAAATAAAATGGAGGGATAAAAATGAGTAAATGGATGGAACTTGCTAATCGTGTGTTAGATGGGGTGGAAGTAACAAATCAGGAGGCCCTTTCAATTTTAGATTGTCCTGATGATGACGTACTTTTACTAATGCATGCTGCTTTTCAAATTAGAAAGCGCTATTATGGGAAAAAAGTAAAGCTTAATATGATCATGAATGCAAAATCTGGACTCTGTCCCGAAAATTGTGGCTATTGCTCTCAATCTTCTATTTCGACAGCACCGATTAATTCTTACAGAATGGTAGACAAGGATACTATACTTGAAGGTGCAAAACGTGCACATGATTTAAATGTAGGGACGTACTGTATTGTTGCTAGTGGTAGAGGGCCATCTAATAAAGATGTAGATCACGTGGTGGACGCAGTTAAAGAAATAAAGACAACATATGGTTTGAAAGTATGTGCCTGTCTAGGGCTGTTAAAACCTGAGCAAGCAAAGCGACTGAAAGAAGCCGGGGTAGATCGTTACAATCACAATATCAATACATCTGAGAGCAATCATGCAAACATCACAACTTCACATACATACGATGATCGAATCACTACGGTGGAAACGGTAAAAGAATACGGAATGTCCCCATGTTCAGGTGTTATTGTAGGGATGAAAGAGACCAAGCAGGATGTAGTCGATATGGCTCACAGCTTAAAAGCTCTTGATGCGGATTCAATTCCCATTAATTTCTTACATGCGATTGATGGTACTCCGTTAGAAGGAGTAAAAGAATTGAACCCACTTTATTGTTTAAAGGTTTTGGCGTTATTTCGTTTTATCAATCCAACAAAGGAAATTCGAATATCAGGTGGACGAGAAGTCAATCTTCGTTCACTCCAAGCAATGGGTTTATATGCAGCCAATTCCATCTTTGTCGGTGATTACTTAACAACTGCAGGACAAGCTGAAACGGAAGATCACAAAATGTTACTTGATTTAGGATTTGAAGTAGAATCCGTAGAAGAAATGAAAGCTAGCCTTAGATAGAAGGTTAATTACCAAATCAAAGCAAGAGACACCCAGACCGAAGTCATTAGGTGTCTCTTTTCTGTTTTAAGTGCATCCTTTATAACCATCCGCCAATTTCTAAGATCGACAGACCAATCTCAACAACAATAAGAGTTACGATGATCCATTCCACGAATAGTCCACGAATCGAATGGCTGATGGTGGAAAAACCATCCATGATGTTATATAAAATCTCCGTTTTGCTTTTTAAAATTTTATAGCGATCATTCAACTCAAAAAACTCCAACATCCTGTCATAAAAATCACCAGCTGTGCTGCTTGTCCATGTAATATCAGGCTTATCCAAAATCATAATATAGGCAAGCGTATTATACTCATGACGGACGATTTTTGCAGTGGTCCTTGCCAGTTCCTTGTTGCCGATTCTCAGTTTTCCTTTCTCTAGCCTGTCGATCATGGTTTCAAGTTTGTCGTGGATTTTCCCGAGTTGTTCCTCTGTTTTCTCGAGTGCCACTGATTTGGCGATTACGGTAGAAATCAATTCAGGATAAAAATCCTCATATTCTGGCACGACCACATATTCGTCGGTCAATTCAATATTCTCCGTTTCACAGATATGAAGGCAGTAATCGTCGCTATATCTGTCGGCATGTTCAATTTCGAAGTCTTGCTCGAAGGAATGGATGAAGTGCAATAATCCCTTTATTTCATCCTCGTGAGTGTGATTAGTGAAGACAATACTGCCAAACGAAAAAACCAGTACCATTTGCGAATCATCTACATTTTGATGGAGGATCGATTCTAGAATATCGCCTTTCAGGATTAGCGGCTGTTCCCAAGTGAATTTCTTGGGAATACCGCAATGGATGGCAATTTTGTTCAAGTCAATTTCATGGGTAATGGCAAATGCTTTAAAGGTAATTTCTTTCACTTTGATCACCTTTCCAGTGAATTGTCCTTGTCCTTCTTTCGATTTTATTCTATTCTACGTAAAAACATGCTTGAACAGTTCTAGTGTTATAAAAAACGGATTTAAAAAGTGACCCACTTAATTAGCGGATTCAAATTTAGTGAAAATTTTCTAGTTATAATTAAATAATATTCCATCATAGGTTCGGCCAAAAGCGCATATTAACCCCTGAAATTGGAAAAATATACATAGTTAAATAAAGGGGGCTCTGATGATGGTTCGATTCCGCAAACGAATTAAGTTACACGAATTGAAAAAGATGACCTCACTGCCTTCTGAAGATGAAAATACCGAACCGTTCAGTTCGGATCTTTCAAAAAACGAGCAAATTTTAAAAGAAATGTTTCAAAAATGCTCTGATTTTGTTATTCGCCCTATTCATATAACTGGAAAACCTAAAATACTTCTAATTTATTTAGATGGGTTAACGGACACAATAACACTGGAAAATATTCTGTTAAAGCCTATATTGTCTGATGGTTTTCCGAACGAATTAGGTGAAATTCGTACAATTGTACAAATAATGGAGGAGCAACTTTTTTCTGCCACTCCAGTTAAAACTGTTTCACATATTAACGACCTGGTCAACGGAATCTTGAAGGCGAATGTCGGATTGTTAATAGATGGAGAGTCTGAGGCTTTACTTGCCAGTTTAACAGGATTTGAAAAGCGCAATGTTGAAGAACCAACGACAGAAATTGCTATTAGAGGTCCGAGAGAAGGGTTTACCGAATCAATACGGACAAATACCACCCTTCTACGCAGAAGAATCCGCAGCACAAGACTGAAATTCGAGCCCCTCTCGATTGGCGAGCTTTCTCAAACTGATGTTGTAATTGCTTATATCGAGGGAATTGCTCGTGAATCCCTCTTGGAAGAGGTCCGCAAAAGGCTATACCGCATTAAAATTGACGCAATACTAGAATCAGAATATATCGAGGAATTTATTGAGGACATGCCTTATTCCCCGTTCCCGCAAATCCAAAATACCGAAAGGCCCGATATTGTAATTGCCAACCTGCTGGAAGGAAAGGTGGCGATAATCGTCGATAACACTCCCTTTGCCCTCATTGTGCCAATGACATTTTGGGATGGAATGCAGGCGGTTGAAGATTACTATGAACGGCCTATCTACACCAGCTTCATTCGGCTTGTTCGTTATGTTTTGTTTAATATGGCTCTCTTTTTACCATCTATCTATGTCGCCCTTACAACCTTTCATCCAAAACTTATTCCGACTAAACTTCTTATTAGTATTGCGGCTGCCCGGGAAGGTGTCCCGTTTCCAACGATCATCGAAGCGTTGCTCATGGAATTTGTGTTTGAAGGTCTAAGGGAGGCAGGAATCCGACTGCCGAAAGCGGTCGGTTCAGCCGTCAGTATCGTCGGAGCACTTGTCGTCGGCCAGGCTGCTGTACAAGCAGGAATCGTTTCTGCCCCAACGGTCATTGTGGTGGCCACAACTGGAATTGCCTCGTTTGCGATTCCGCGTTACAATCTGGGAACTGCACTCCGGGTTATAAGGTTCGCCATGCTGATATTAGCGGGAATCTTTGGTTTTTACGGTATTACCCTAGGTTTTATTACGCTGACAATCCATCTGGTTAATCTGCGCTCTTTTGGGGTTCCGTACTTTACTCCGGTAGCCCCGCAGATTCCCCGCGATTTAAAGGATGTATTAGTTCGGTCACCAAGATGGGCTTTACAGACTGGGCCAATCTTTACCTTTGGTAAGGATAAACAGCGGGTACCTCCAGGACAAAAGCCAGATCCCCAAAAAGGAGGAAGAGACGATTGAAGAAGATCATTCTTCGTTTAGGATTATGTTTGTCTGTCCTTTTTATCTCTGGCTGCTGGGATCGCAAGGAATTAAATGAACAGGCCATTTGGATTGGTTCAGGCTGGGATGTTGCCAATAATGACGGCTTAGAATTCAGCGGACAAATTGTTATTCCCTCCAACATTCAGACCCAAGGCGGCGGTGGAGGAACAATGCAAAAGGGCTTTTTTACCATATCCGCGAGCGGAAAAGATCTAAGCGACGCCTTGCAAAACATACAGACAAAACTACCAAGGGAGGCGTTTTCTGGACAGCGGCGCGTTATTATATTTGGGGAACAATTTGCTAGACGGGGACTTAAGAGAGAACTCGACAACACACAACGGCGTGCCGATGTTAGTTTGCGGTCTGATGTCTTTGTGATCAAAGGGGCGACAGCAAAGAAAGCTCTTTCTGTATCCAATCCATTAGAAAAACCACCTATTACTGCCGCATTAGGTGAACATAAACTAAGTGGCGGCAGAGGGAACACGGCTTATTTAAGTCTCCTCATGGCCGCTACCAGTGACGGTTTACGCCCTTCTATTCCTGTTCTTGAATTTAGCAGTTCTCAAGAAGGAGTAAAAAAAGGGAAAGCAGATTCAGCAAATCCCCCGCTACTTCGGATGGCTGGAGTTGCTATATTTGATAAAAACCTTAAAATGCAAGGACTTTTGAATATGGAAGAAAACAGACATATGCTTTGGGTAATGGGAATCCTAAAAAATTTGACCATAAGTGTTCATAAAAAGGATATCAATGCCAGCCTCACCTTAAACAAACTCAGCAGTAAAATCGAACCACATATAAGTAAAAATCAGCAGATTACATTCTCTGTCACCTTAGAAGGTGAAGGATCCCTGAAGGAAAATAATTCAGGTTTGGACGTTCAGTACCCAACTAATCTTAAACGGCTAGAAAAGGAATTTGAAAAAATTTCTAAAAAAAGAGTTCAACAAACGGTTACAAAAGTCCAAAAGGAATACGGCCTTGATATCTTTGGATTGGGCGAAGTGATCCACCGAAAGAATCCAAACGAGTGGAAATCATTGAAGCATGATTGGGACAAGAAATTTTTAGAAGCGGACATAATAGTGAAAACAGACTTAAAGATCAGGGAGACCGGAATGGAAGGGCCCTCATTATTGTTCAAAGAAAGTGAGATAAAAAAATGAAACTTTCAGGGCTGCAAATTTTTTGGTTGATGTTCACTTTCGAAACGGGAAATATGATCCTGCTTACTCTTTCCCCAACCTTTCAAGAAGCTAAACAAGATGCTTGGATTTCCTTTGGCCTTGCCGGCATTTCGGGGATGCTGATTGTTTATGTTTCATCAAAGGCTGCCTTGCTGTATCCCGGTAAGACACTTATTGAATACAGTAAGCAAATTTTGGGCAAGTGGCTCGGGATGCTCATTGTGATTGTCTATCTTATTCTATGGTATTCCGTAATCGGGATTATCTTAAGAGAATTTGCCGACTTTACGATTACCATCCTTCTTCCCACCACGCCACAGTGGGTATTGGTTTTAACGATGCTGTTGTTACTCATTTATATTACTTACAGCGGCGGAATTGAAGGAATTGGACGGTGCAGCGAAGTGTTTGGTCCCATCATCTTCCTATCCGTGTTCATTTTGTTGATTTTATCTGTGTCAATTTTCAATTACAGGAATATTCTGCCTGTTTTTTCAGATACCGGCCTCCTGCCGATTCTTAAAGGGACCCTATATCCGCTGTCCTTCTTGGGAGAGTCTGTCATGATGTTGATGCTTCTCTCATTTATGGACCAGCCACATAAGGGTCCAAAAAGAGCCGTTTGGGGAATTGCCGCAGCCTCCAGTTTAGTTAGTACAGTCGCTATTTGGGTATTGCTAATTTTGGGTCCAGAAATTGCATCGAAGCTGCGTCACCCTGCTTTTGATACAGTCAGCTATGTTACCGTAATGGATTTTATTCAAAACTTAGAAATCCTGGCGGTTCTGGTTTGGATCCTTAGTATTTTTATTAAGCTATCGCTTTACTTCTTTTTAGCCAATTATGGCACAGCACAATTGCTCCATATAAAAGACTGGCGGAAATTGATCTGGGTTACTTCAGCATTCTTTTTCGTTTTAGCCGTCATCTTTCCCAACCCTACATACACCTACATCTATTTGAAAACGTATTGGATCTATTTTGCCCTGCCTGTCAATATGGTGGGAATCCCATTTTTACTATGGTTTGTAGGAAGCTTACGCAAAAAATTACAGGCACATCATTAACACACAAGGGAAAGTTACTGCTGGTTTTTTGCTTATGAATTTTACAAGGAGACACACAGGGGGGATAATAATTGGGTGTCTCTTACAATTTAGAGACTGTCAATTATTAGAGGAATCTAGTAAGGAAAGTTTGGCTCTCCTGTTATAAGTCCTTCGTTTCACAGATATGAAGTCAGTAATCGTCGGTATATCTGTATTCTAGTTCCAATGGGAATCATATATATTTTATAATAGATAGAAAAAATGGGGAGGCAGGATATGAAACAATTAGCAGTTTTTTGCGGTTCAAGTTTCGGTGCTTCTGAGGCTTATAGAGAAGGAGCCATTCTATTAGGAAAAGAGTTAGCAAAACGAAATATTACCTTAGTATACGGCGGTTCGAGTAACGGCTTGATGGGTGCAGTTGCAGATACAGTATTAAATGAAGGCGGTCATGCGATTGGTGTGATCCCTAAAGTATTGGAGGAACGTGAAATATCTCATAAAGGCTTAACGGAGTTAATTACCGTTGAAACTATGCACGAGAGAAAAGCAAGAATGGCTGATTTGTCTGATGGATATGTGGTCTTGCCTGGTGGAACCGGTACACTTGAAGAGTTTTTTGAAATGTTCACTTGGGGTCAAATTGGTTTGCACCAAAAGCCTTGTGGTCTTCTAAATATTAATCATTATTATGACCCATTAATTAGCCTGTTTGACCATATGATCGAACAAAGATTCCTCCAAGAGAAATTCCGTTCGATGGCAATTATTGCAGAACAACCAGATGCATTATTAGATAAATTTTTAGACTATATACCTCCGACGATCAAATCATATGAATAGGAAATGGAATAAAATGAGGTTTTAGAAACGTGAGATTTCCATCATTTCATTAATAATTAATGATCTAGGTAAAATAGAAAAGGCTGTACAAAATAACACCCTTATGAGAAAATAAGGTGTTTACTTTGGATTAGTAAAAGCGCAGTACAAAATGCTTGGTGCAGTTTGATGATTAAAAAAGCTGAATGGAATTCCATTCAGCTTTTTCGCCTTTTAATTCAGTTCTCGTTGTGTATTTCATTCATTTTGAATTCTTTGCAAACACTCCTATATCAAATTGGTGTGTTTGCGCATAGATACAATTAAGGTGTCATCGTTTCGTTTGTAACAATATGTTCCAGCAAGGATGTTATTTGTTTTGCGTCATCCTTGTCAATATGTTTGCCAGATTGATTTGCAACCCAATCTATTAAACTCTCAAGCGTTTTATAGCCATTTTTTCGGGATTCCTCGGCTTGTTTTTCTTTTCCATTCTGTGTATATGCCACAGCCTTGTTAAAATGTTTCTCGGCATTTTCCAATTGAACAAGTAAAGCATTGCGAATTCCTTTTGGTTCGATTTTAGCTTGTTCCACTATATCTTTAATCGTGCTAACTTTTGCATACACGAAAATGTTTAATGTTCCTACTTCCTTGTTTTTTGTCAAGGATGTATAGGAAACCTGATGGGTACCAATTATTGTTGTATCTACCGTTTTAGACTTCACATTGGATGGATTCGTCACTTGAACAAACAAACCTAAATCCGACACTTGTTTGTTTAGATCATAATCGTCTGCAATAAAGCTTTTATCAGTCAGGCTCAAATAATCAGTTCCCCGAACGGTTATAGTAGGCAGCAAGGTTAATGGGTCAAACTCACCATTGTTACTATTAACTTCTAATCTCTTCTTGTCGTTTTCAAATTTCCCGATATAAACACTAGGTCGTTGATTACTATAATCAGCACCTTGCCCAATTAGGTCGGCTAATGCCCGTTCTGGAGTCCCTTCAGTCATATCAAATTTTGCATTTGATAGATCAAGAGATGTAAGTTTTGAAAACGATGATAAATCGTTGTAAGTTAACTTTTCAATGGCAGTATTACTGAACGATGCAGCTTGAAGATTCGTTAAACCTGTAATAATAACCTCTTTCAATTTCAAATTACCCGAAAATGTACCATTTTTGAGGGTTGTTAAACTTTTACAATTCGTAAGGTCTATACTGGATATATTTGAAAGCAAAGAAATACCAGTTAGATCACTAACATTTGAATTGGATAAGTCTAATTTCCCAGTAAAATTAAATAATTCTTTTGTCGTTGTTCCAACTTGTTCCTGTACAGCGGCAAGCAGTGCTGCATCCGGGATCATGGTTGAATCTATTTTTATAGAATCACCGTAAAGGTATGCTGCAGGCTCAGACTTATTACCACTATAGTCTTCTAGAATGAGTGTGACCACGCCTGATGCCGATGGAAGCTTAATATTTTTTGATGCTGTACTTGAATTCAAATAACTTTTTCCTCTAATTCCGAATGTAGTAGGTGTTGTATATTCACTTTGGAAGGTTAATGGCTTTCCATTTACATATGCATATATTCGCCACCAATCTTCTTGTCTAGGAGCGTCAAGGCTCATATAGGAAGATGTACCACTCTTGGTAACATTGATTTCACCATTATATGGTTCAATATATACATCCTTGAGTTTGCCCGTATAAAGAATCGGTTCACCTTGTTTATTATCCGTTCCGACTACGGATAGAGCCAGCGTATATTCCGAACCATCTGCTACAGGAGCAATAAGCTGAGTTGAGGTAGTTCCTCTATTAACAGTCTTTTTAAAAGTCTCTTTATTGGTACTGTTATTAAATGAAACCTCTATGTTGATGCCAGAATAATCTATATCAGGATTTTTCCAGCTTATATCCAATGTACCGGCATTTGCAGATTGCATAAGGTTGCCGCTTTTAGATAAAGCTTCCTCTACAGTTAGATTACTCACTTTTGTCGAAAAGTCATAACTTGTTGTTGCAGGAGAGCTCTCCGTTTTGTCTGCACCAACGGCCCTTAGCTCTAAGTTTACAATGCTTTTTTCGCCATATAATGATTTGATATAGAATGTATCACCATATGTCCCGCCAAGGTAAACCCTTTTACCATTAGACAGGTTTGCGTACAAGTTATATTGTTTTACTTTACTGTAGTCTTCAAGATCCCATGATACAATCATTTCATTCGTATCAAACGCTTTTTTTACTTTAAATCCTGTTGGTGTATCAAGTGTTACATTTGAGCCATTCGTAAGTTTAATTTCCCCAATGTTTAGTTGGTATTTTTCTATTACAGAATCTTCTTCTGTTCCAAATGATAATCCGATTGCTGAAACTTCTTTACCTTTAAATTTGCTCAAGTCAAACTCTTTAGTGACCCAGGATTCTGATTTCTTATTAGCATCCGGTACGCTGATATATTCAATTTTATTTGGTTCGTCCTTAAATATTAACCCCAGTTCCACTTTAGAATCATCTGTTTCGAAAGGTTTATTGTACGTCAAAGATAATTTGCTGTTTGCGGCTACATCTAAATTCGTTTTATATAAATGTAAGAAGTTATCAGCATCAAGCTTCCCTGATACTACAAGGGAACTTCCGCCATTATATGCGCCTACTTTCGTATAGTCGTATGCTTGTGTATAATATTTTTGACCATAATCAAAGTCTACTTTCAGCTTGTTCTTACTCGTTGTATCAATCCACCATTGCCAAGTTGGGAGAATATCTTGCAGGTTAATATTCGACCATTGCTGATCATTTACCACTTTACCATTCTGATAATACTCCATCCCGTGTCCTGTATTAAAGTTTGTAACGAATGTTGATCCGTTAACAACAGACCGTTCGCTAGCGAAATGAGATACTCCGACCCACCCACTTGCATCCGCAGCTTCAACATCAGGTCTAGAATATCCAGGTTTTTTGCCAGTATCTGTCGGATCCATTAAAACCCCTGAATAGTACATTCTTTCCCGTTCTGAAATCATCCATTGATTTTCAGCTTTTTCTGCTTTTCGATCTAGATGTAACTGGATAAAGTCACTAGGGGTGAACAAAGCAACGCTTCCTCTTAGATTGCCCGTTTCATCAAGTAATTTTTCAACGTCACTTGCAGATCCATGTGAACCACTTAACTTTCCTTGGGCGGCTTCAACTCCAAAGAAAACTTGCTTGAAGGGATCAATTCCCCTCTTTGAAGCATGCTCTAGCGAAGTTTCAATTCGGTTAGATCTGAACCAATCATAATTGACAAAAAGAGAATTATTTACTGTACCATAAGTATCATCTTTAATCCAATGGCTGTTCTTTTCATTTAGTTGATTTTGATATTGAAGTTTCCCATCTGGCAAAATAGAGTCATACGATTGAATGTAAAGCCCGTTCTCCATTAGGTATTTGGTAAACTGCTTATAGATAGGGACATCAGCAGCCGGAACTGTCTCTTCTAAATTAATGAAGAAACCGTCAAAGCCGTAGTATTTGGCAAACTCAACCAGTTTCTTTCCGATTGGAAAGTCTCCATTCTTATCCTGAACAATCATCTGTTTTGGGGCTTGTCCAGCACGAGGCAAGAATATACACCCAAGAGATTTAACCCCATTTTTATGTGCCGCATTGGTATATGAAGGGTTAGGTACATTGATAATACCGAATTCAAAGAATCGCGTTTGCCAAGGACCTTCGGGATCATAGAGACTTTTAGGTACATCTTTCGTCACTACTCCATGCCATGAGGCATAATAGTCCGTGTATTGCCAAAAGTTAAATTGATATTGGCTGAAATCATTGTTATATGGTACTCCTTCAAAGAAAGAGTTCCCGTAGTCACCGCCCATGACTAGGATTTCTGCCTCTGATTTTAGTTTTGGATTTGCTTGTGTGGCCGTAAATGGTTCAATTCGCTTCTGTAGTGGAATATTTGCACGCATTAAATCCGCATATGGATCTGTTTCAGAAGACCATTTCTCCATATCATACATACGTTGCCCCACCATACGCGGCTGATTTTCTCCGACTGCAGCATCACCTGTATATGGCCAAGTATCAGCTGATACAGTCCCTGCACCCATAAATCCTGTATTAGTTAAAACTTGACCAAACATTAGGACGATTACAAACCATGCAAGTGTCCTTTTCATTTGTTTATGTACACATTTTTTTTTCACGATATTCGTACACCACTTTCTAATTTTTAGATGTTTTTGCCTTTTTTCTATTAGAGGTAACAATATCTTGAATTTATAAAGTTAAATATCCTTCACCACCTTTACTTTATTTGACCTTTGGGAAAAGTATATTTCCACTTCAGAATTAGTCATTGATCTAAGTCTTGCTGAAGTGAAAACATTTTATCTATTGACAACACATCATTCCAATTAGTCAAAGAAGTACTTAGCTTAGTAGATGGAAGAATATGCTTACCAATCAAAAAATGAATTGATTTATCATTAGGAGTTTTATAGTTTGCAGGCTTACTTCTGGGAGGAAATTAGTGGACTGTTTTGTTCGCCTGTAATGGGATTATGAATTGTACTAGCTTACAGTAATGTTAAGTGGCAACTTTTAGCATTACATATGGAATTTGCCATGTTGAAGGCTATTTAGAATCAACAGCAAAATTTCGCGGCAACATAATTCCATGCTATGAATCCATACGAAAGTAAGCCCTTTCATTTATACTATCAGGTATTTGATCATGAATATATTGGATAAACTATAGATTTATTGGGTTAACCATAGGTTCATGCAAATATTTCCATATCCAATGATGGCTGGACACTATAAAGATGTATTTGCCGAACTCGGTCAAAATCATGACTTTACCTTTCCAGCAGATAAACCAGATAGTCGGATCGATTATATGTTCACTTCTGAAGATGCCAAAATTTGCTCTGGAGAAGTGATACACACGAATGTTTCGGATCATTTGCCCATTACTGCAGAGTTTGTACTGAAACAAAACGTCATATAATCATTCAGCAAGCCCTTAAGGAAGTGATGAAGGGGCCAGTACTCCGTAGCATTTTTGCAGCGGAGTACTGGCCCCTTTTATAGGTGGTGCGCTTGTTTTTATTTATTGAATTTCGGCAGCCATTCGCCATGTGCTTCGATAAGTTAACCATAATTGAGCCATGAGTACCGTCCTCTTGGCACACCCTTGGCACATTAATGCGTCCCGTGGACATCTAATGTAATATTTCTTACATGTTTTTTCCTATATGTGGAAGTGTTGATTTTTTCTTGTAATTTTTCATAATAGAGGTCCGGGTCGATAGGTAATTCTACTATTTCGTTTAGCCAAGAAGATAAGTAAATGGCATTTGAAATTTCCAACGCCTTTATGCCTTCTGTACCCGGTGCCAATAAAGATGACCCTGTAACAATCGAATCAATCCAATTTTGAACAATCATGGAGTGATTTGCATTTTCAGACTTTACAGGAATTACGACTTTCTGCCATTCAGGCAACCCGAAACCTCCAGTATACGAAGCATTAAATTCACGTTCAGATTGTGTTAATCGGTAAAAAGTAAGTTCTTCATTTTCAACAATGATTTTCCCGCGATCGCCAGCCACCTCAAAGCGATTCGACCCGGGAGCTTCTCCAGTTGAAGTAATAAATACACCTGTTGCCCCATTTTCATACTCCATAAATGCGGTTACATCATCTTCTACTTCAATATCATGAAACTTTCCTATTCTGCACATGGCACGAATGCTCTTTGGCAGGAACCCTGTTGTCCACTGGCAAATATCTAAGTGGTGAAGTGCCTGGTTTAATAGAACACCGCCTCCTTCACCCTGCCATGTGGCTCTCCATTTACTTGAATCGTAATAGCTTTGTGGACGGTAAATATCCGTAACAATCCAGTTGATCCGTTTGATATCGCCAAGTTCACCTGAGTGAATAAGGTCCCGTACTTTTTGATAAAGCGGATTGGCTCTTTGGTTATACATGATGCCAAACACTTTTCCACTAGATTTCGCTGCCTCATTCATTTCTAGCACATCTTTTGTATAGACGCCTGCTGGTTTTTCAATGAGGACATGTATTCCTTTCGCAAAGGCTTTTTTGGCGAGTTCTGGATGACTGTAATGCGGTGTGGCAATAAGAACGGCATCAATTCCTGATTCATTAAAAAAGGTCTCTTCGTCCTGGAAAATTTGCACATTACCTTGCGTATTATTTTTCACCCATTCGGTTCGACTTGCATTGCTACTGCAAATCGCCGTTAAAGTTGCTCCTTTGATTTGTCCTTGATCCAGCATTTGTACATGGGAACTGCCCATATTTCCTATTCCAATCACGCCAACCTTAACTAAACCCATCTCTATCCCTCATCTTCTATTAGATTCTTTTTTTTATATGAAAATCCGAGGATTTATTTGAAAATGTTCTTTATATAGTAAGATGATAAAATAATTAACCGCATTGTGGTACATGTGTACCGTTTTTATAACTTTAGTATAATGAATGGTAGAAACAGATGTCAATGAATATCTTTATCCATTTATTTGGTGTTATTATCAAAAAGCATTGAATCGAAAAAGTAATCTTTCGATCAGAAAATTGAGGAAAAAGGAAAAAGGAAAGAAGCTGATCAAATATAATCAGCTTCGACATGGATGAGGAATTAAAGCAGTAAAATTGCCATCATAGCTTAACATAATGGCGGATTTTACTCCTTCGATGGCAGAGATATGATTGATGAAGCTCAGATCATTCTCTTTTACCCGAATTTCATAGGTGACTTCAAAATCATTCCCAGGCATAACGGATTTAGATTTAAGGGAATGCTTTTTGGCGTGTCCTGAAATGACATGTTCCAAAGAGTTTTCGATCGAATTTTCGTTGTATCTAATCACCAGAAGGTATGGATTCTCAATCTTGATTTTATTAACAAAGACAAACAGGACCAAGCCAATTAAAAAGGAGCCTCCAACCGCAAGCGCGATGAAGCCAGCACCGCATAAAATACCGACAACGATGGCCCAGAAGATATAAACGATATCAAGGGAAATACTTCCATTCAAAAACAATCATCAAATATTATAGTTTAGCTGTATTGATCCTAGTTGGAAATTATTTGATGATTGAATTCTTTACGCATACAAGCAATTTTTCACTCTTTACTAGTAAAATTTTCACAGAAGGGATTTTGTTTGTTGTCAGCTACTATGCTCAGCGTCATTTTATATTTTGACAAAAGCTCCTGATATAGGGGCTTTTTAAGGTTTTTCCATCTGAATCGTCAGTTTGGTTTTAATAATAGTAGTATAATAGTCAATGAGGTGTTAATAGTATGGAAGATATAACTTTAGGATCACTGCTAGATGTGATTGGTGAATTATTTTCAGATGAAATTTCAATTGCTGTTTCTAATACAAAAGAATATATCTACTATCGGCCAAGTAAACGAATTGATTTAAAAATAAGCGCTGGGGACCCTGTCAAGGAGGGGACGATTGCCCATAATGCATTGGTGACGAAGCAAAAGGTCTCTGAGTTTATTAACCGGGATGTTTTTGGTGTTCCTTATCACGGGATGGCCGTACCATTTTTACATAATGGACAGCTAGAGGGCTGTGTAACAGCGATTTATCCTGCTTTAACGGATGGGAAATCGGTGGTTACCGTGAAAACATTGGATGGCTGGGTTCCCATTCCTTTTTCAAAGGTCGTTTATTTAGAGGCTAAAGATAAGAAGACGAGTGTGTATTCAGAAGGGGTTTCAGGCACGCATAAATACTCTCTAAATGAATTTGAATATTTGCTTCCGAAGGATTCCTTTATTAGATGCCATCGGTCATTTATTGTTAATGTTAATCATATTAAAGAGATTTATCCTGACACTCATTCCACCTTTTTGCTTTCGATGGATAATGGGGAGCGGGTACCTGTTAGCCAATCATACTCTAGTTATTTTCGAAAGATTCTAGGATTCTAGATTTTCCTGCTTTAGAGCCTAAATTCGCTGTTTTATCAGAATATTTTGTATCATATTCCATAATTCCTATCCTGATGATGTAAATAGGTAAAATGAGGATAATAACTATTTATGAAAAGAGGGATTGCTTTATGGAGAAAAATTTGGAGCGAATTAGGGATCTTCGTCTAAGAGACCGTGTGGTTACCCCTGAACAAGCAGCTTCCTGGATTCAAAACGGAATGACGTTAGGATTAAGTGGCTTTACACGTGCAGGTGATGTGAAAGCGGTACCAGTTGCATTGGTGAACCGAGTAAAGGATGATGAATGGTTTAAAGTCAATGTCTATACAGGGGCTTCCTTAGGTTCGGATGTGGATCGACTATTTGCTGAAGCAGGTATTTTAGGAAAGCGATTGCCTTTCCAGGCTGATGCGACTATGCGAAAAGGAATCAATCAAGGAGACTTTTTATTTGTTGATCAGCATTTGTCTCACACAGCGGAGCTCATCCGATCTGAAGTGTTGAATATAGATGTTGCGATTTTGGAAGCGGTTGCAATAACAGAGGACGGAATGGTTATTCCTACAACCTCAATTGGAAATTCCTTATCGTTTGCCTTAAATGCTAAGTCTATTATTATTGAAATTAATATGGCCCAATCCACACAGCTAGAGGGGTTGCATGATTTATATGAACCTGGAAAACAGGGGTCACGGCTTCCTATTCCGCTCGTTAAACCGGATGATCGAATTGGAACAATCGGCATTCCGATTGATGTTGAGAAAGTAAAGGGGATTGTGTTTACCAACCAACTTGATTCGCCATCGACGATTGTTCCTCCAGATGAAGAAACGATTATCATGGCTCAGCATTTGATAGAGTTTCTTCAAAAAGAAGTAAAAAGTGGCCGATTAACGGAAAGTTTGGCGCCATTACAATCGGGGATTGGTTCGGTGGCCAATGCCGTTTTGCATGGAATGTTAGATTCAGAGTTTCAAAATTTGGAAGTTTATTCTGAGGTGTTACAGGATGCGGTGTTTGATCTAATGGATTCGGGAAAAGTACGTTTTGCTTCCTGTTGCTCGATCACGCTGTCCGAAGCAAAACATCATCAGGTATTTTCCAATTTTGAATTATATCGTAATAAATTAATGATGCGTCCGCAGGAGATTTCTAATCATCCTGAAATCATCCGCCGCCTTGGATTAATCTCGATTAATACTGCTTTAGAATTAGATATATACGGAAATGTAAATTCCACCCATGTGTTAGGTGCAAGAATGATGAACGGTATTGGTGGCTCCGGAGATTTTGCAAGAAATGCACGCCTAGCTATCTTTGTCACGAAATCGATTGCGAAAGCGGGTAACATTTCAAGCATTGTTCCTTTCGTCTCCCATGTAGACCATACCGAACACGATGTCGATGTGATCGTCACTGAACAAGGATATGCTGACTTACGAGGACTCGCGCCGAGGGAAAGAGTGGAACTGATTATCGAGAATTGTGCGCATCCGATGTATCGTGAACAGCTGCGAGCCTATTACCAGGAAGCACAAACAAGGGGTGGGCAAACTCCTCATGTTTTAGAAAAAGCTTTCTCCTGGCATATGAATTATGTTAAAAATGGAACAATGCTCGAAGCGGTAGTAGAAACGGTATAGGTTTATTTTAGATCAATGTAATAAACTGTATCTTAAGTAACTAAGAAACAGGAAAAATCCTGCAGCACATAGCTGCTGGATTTTTCCTGTTTAGATAATAAAATAAACGTATTACTACTTCTTTATAGATGATATAAAAAATGTAGGAGAGTTTTTTTAAGGTTTCTTAAGAAAATTAAGCGTTACTTTTAAACTGTTTCATACTATATAATTCTTTGAAATCAGGCCAACTCAATTTTCGTTTCAAATATTCCCGAAAAGAATAGCAGCTTTTTTCGTGAGGTTTATTATATAGAAATGAAATATATATTTGTAAACGAATTTGTATCATAAAATAATAATAATTATTTGTTTCTAATACAGGAATTTCAATGACTTTTATCTTCTGTCCAAAAACATTTTTGAACTCTAGGCTCTTACATAACAAAATATCATCTTCTTTTTACGAGTTTCTTTCGATTATAACCTATTTTCCTTTTAATATCTAAATATTAAATATTTAAAAATAATTCAGACTTTTTGATAAAAACCAGACTCATCTTTCAGAATCTGGTTTTTCAATAGATATTCAGGAAGGAGTAGCAGCTACAACTTCGTAATCGTGCTTCTCTTCATAGATAGTATTCTTTTAAGCTAGTCGCATCTTAAAATCTTGATAGCCAAATTCACGCACGACTCGACAATCTCCATCTTTATCTTGAACAGCGATGGCCGGTAATGGCATTCCGTTAAAAGTGGTATTTTTGACCATCGTATAGATCGCCATATCACCGAAAACTAAGCGGTCACCGCTCTTTAATGGCTGATCAAAAGAATAATCTCCGATAACATCGCCTGTCAGGCAGGTTTGCCCGCCAAGTCGATAGGTAAATGGCTTCTCGCCAGCTTCCCCAGATCCAAAAAGCGGGGGACGATAAGGCATTTCCAATACATCAGGCATATGGCAGGTGGCAGAAGTATCAAGAATCGCAATCTCCAATCCGTTTTGATGGAGATCAAGAACAGACGTTATCAAGTAACCTGCATTGAGAGCAATCGCTTCTCCTGGCTCAAGATAGACTTCTAAACCATAGTTATCTTGCATTCTCTTAATACAAGCTTCTAGGCGCGGGATATCATAATCTTCTCTTGTAATATGATGACCGCCGCCAAAGTTGATCCATTCCATTTGCGGGAGCCATTCACCAAACTTTTCTTCCACTGCATGAAGAGTGGTTTCTAAGTCGTCCGAGTTTTGCTGACAAAGAGTGTGAAAATGCAGACCTGAAACGCCATCAAGCAAATCGGGACGAAAATGCTTTTTTGTTACACCAAACCTAGAACCTGGTGAACATGGGTCATAGATGGCATGGCCAATTTGTGTGGAGCATTCAGGATTGATGCGCAAGCCTACTTTACAACCCGCTTGAAGAGCTTTATCTTTAAATTTTTCCAGCTGTGAGAAGGAATTAAAGATAATATGGTCGGAAATGGCTACAATTTCATCGATTTCATCCTCTCGATAGGCAGGGGCAAAGACATGATTCTCTTTGCCCATTTCCTCGTAACCTAGACGTGCCTCGTACAAGCCGCTTGCGGTTGTACCACTTAAATACTTTCCAATGAGAGGATACATGGTTGTCATAGAAAATGCTTTTTGTGCCAAAACAATCTTTGCTCCTGTCCGTTCCATGACTCCGTTCAGGATTTTTAGATTTTTTTCGACAAGACTTTCATCGACTACATAACAGGGTGTTGGTAATTCCTCAAACCGCATCTTAACGAACAAGCTCCGGCTCTTTTACCTTAAGAGGCTCAGAATCTACTAGCTCTGGATATAAGTCTTCTTGCCATGGAAGGCCCCACTTGTTCAATGCGTCCATGAATGGATCTGGATCAAATTCTTCAATATTAAATACGCCTGGTTTATTCCATTTACCAGTCATCAGCATCATCGCACCGATCATCGCAGGAACACCTGTTGTATAAGAAATGGCTTGAGAACCGACTTCTTTATAGCATTCTTGGTGGTCACAAACATTGTAAACGTAATAAGATTTCTCTTTTCCGTCCTTTTTACCTCTAAAGATACAGCCAATATTTGTTTTGCCTACTGTACGAGGTCCAAGTGAAGCTGGATCTGGTAACATAGCCTTTAAGAATTGAAGTGGAATGATTTGTTTTCCTTCATATTCAATTGGCTCAATGGAAGTCATTCCTACATTTTCAAGACATTTTAGGTGAGTAATGTAGCTTTGGCCAAATGTCATGAAGAAACGAATCCGCTTAATGCCTGGGATGTTTACCGCAAGAGATTCAAGTTCTTCGTGGTAAAGCAAGTACATATCTTTCTCGCCAACTTCAGGGAAGTTATAAACGCGTTTGATTTCCATTGGTTCGGTTTCGATCCATTCGCCGTTTTCCCAATATCTTCCATTTGCAGATACCTCACGGATATTGATTTCAGGATTGAAATTAGTCGCGAAAGGATAGCCATGATCCCCTCCATTACAGTCAAGGATGTCGATGTATTCAATTTCATCAAAATGGTGTTTAAGTGCATGAGCAGAGAATACCCCTGTTACACCTGGGTCAAAGCCGCTGCCTAAAAGAGCTGTAATACCAGCTTTTTCAAAGCGTTCGCGATAATCCCATTGCCATTTGTATTCAAATTTAGCCGTATCTTCAGGCTCATAGTTTGCTGTATCCATATAGTTTGTTTTTGTAGCAAGACAAGCATCCATGATCGTTAAATCCTGATACGGCAACGCTAAGTTCATCACGATATCTGGTTTTACTTCTTCAATTAAAGCAATCAACTCATCAACATTGTTTGCATCAACCTGTGCAGTTGTAATTTTCGTTTTGCCGCCATCTAGTTTGGCTTTTAAGTCATCACATTTTGATTTTGTCCGACTTGCGATACAAATCTCTTCAAATACCTCACTGTTTTGAACACATTTATGGATGGCTACTGATGCCACTCCACCACAACCAATAATAAGCGCTTTTCCCATTTTCTTATCTCCTAACTTAATAGACTTTTGACCGTGCAAAGAGGAGTTCTATAACAATATTTCAATGGTCTGAACGATAATAATTATTGTCATAACCCCTAAAAAAACTGTTGAAACGCAACAAAAAAAGCAAGTGCAAAGCGCATAATCGCGCACAACACTTGCTTTCGATATAATCATCAATATTAAAAAAGCATAAGTATACCGTAATGAAAATCATATGTATACTTTCACCATAAAGGTCCGAGGACATTTGTAAGGAAGCTCTATAATATTCAAAATATATCATAATAGGATCAGAGTCTATATAGCAAATAATCACTTTTACTACTCTTATTGACCGTTTCACAAGTTGTGTGCATATGCACTGGTTGTAAAGTAACCAACTTATAAAATTTGAGCTTTTAACTCAATCAATAAGGCAACTAAAGTTGCCATTCGGCATTTGACCCGGCTGTCCGTATGGCCTTAACTTCTTTGAGGAAGTGGTCAAAAGTTATCTGCTTGGAAAGATCCAGACATATTGAATAATCGCTTTCCAAATTACGCACTTTTTATATTATCAGTATATAAAAATATTGGCAATAGAAAAAAAGAAAAAAATATGACAAATTTCGACTATCTCTTGAAAACCATTGAAAATGCCGATCGTATTTTTGGGAAATTAATTCAGATTCGGCCCATATTGAATTAATTAATCAAGTTAAAAAAATAGTTGAAAATATTGATGTTTTTTCAATCAATAAACATGAAGCCAAATCATTGTTCGGCGAAAGTGATTTAGAAGTTATCATGAAACGATTAAAAGAATGGAACATTAACACGGTATTTTTAAGAGTCGGTTCAGAAGGTGCCTATCTAATTACCAAAAAGAACACCGTAAAGGTAAGCAGTGTGAAAAATGTAAAGGTTGTGGATGTAACGGGTGGCGGAAATAGTTCGTCTGCGGGGGTATTAATTGGATACTGCGAAAATCGTTCTTTAGTTGAAATGGGATTAATGGGAAGTATTAGTGCGGCAATTTGTATTGAGCAAGAAGGTACTACCGCTAAATTCGACCAAAGCACACGAAAGAGTGAAGAGGAGTTATTACAAAAAATGATGGAAAAGGTGAATGGGGATGACTGAAATGAAAAAAGTATTAATTGACTGCGATCCAGGAATGGATGATTCATTAGCAATTATCCTGGCTTGCAAATCTGATGTCCTTGATGTTAAAGCAATTACCACGGTTTCCGGTAATTATCATGTTGATATTACAAGTGTCAACGCAAGGAAAACACTTGAACTGTTGAATAGGACAGATATACCTGTAGCTAAAGGGATGACCAAACCAATTGTTCGAGACTTACCTAGTGATCCTTTTACACATGGGGAAGACGGACAAGCGGATGCAAATCTTCCGGAGCCTGCAATGGATCTGGTCAATCAACATGCAATAGATCTTATTATTGAAACCGTTAAAAAATATCCCAATGAACTATATATTGCAGCACTTGCACCATTAACCAATATAGCAATGGCCTTCTTAAAAAGTCCAGAAATCATCCCGATGATTAAAGGGATCTACGCCATTGCAGGAGCGTACGGTCTGAACAAATATTCAACAGCGAATGCAACGGGAGACAATCCCCAAAGTGAATGGAATGTATATGTAGATCCTGAAGCTGCTGATATCGTATTTAAATCAGGCGTGTCATTAACCGCGATTGGATTAGATGTGGCCACGCATTTTGATGTTAATTTTACCCAACAGCATTTACAATTATTAGAGGAAACGAAAATGCAAGAAACAGATTTTCTCTTGAATATGATTGGATTTGTTAACAAGAGAGGTTTTGAGTCGTATTGCGTCTTAATTGATTCAATGGCGATTGGAGCTCTTATTGATGAATCCATCATTAAAACCATGAGAGGAAAAGTAGGCATTGAAACAAAAGGTGAACTTACACTTAGTATGACAGTTTTAGATACAAGACATCACCATACATGGAATACTTTACCTGAGGTTGAAATTGCATGTGAAGCTGAATATGAAAAGTTCTTAGGAATTGTCATGAGTACAGTACTAAAATAATTAAACTGGTGGCGATGAAATGATAACGGTGGTTGGCAGTATCAATATGGACTTGGTAGTTGAAAGTGAAAAAAATCCAACACAGGGAGAAACACTTTTAGGGAAGTCCTTTTCAACCTTTCCAGGTGGTAAAGGATCGAATCAAGCCGTCGCAGCTGCTAGGTTAGGCAGCTGTGTGAATTTTGTTGGGAAAATCGGTAAGGATATTTTTGGGAAAGAACTCCAAGAGAATTTAACTAAAGAGGGTATTAGCATTGAACATATTAATATAGTAAAAGATCAATCCACAGGTGTGGCAAATATCATATTATCTGAAAATGATAATCGTATTATTGTCGTTCCAGGTGCTAATTTTAGTTTATTTCCTTCGGATATCGAAAAGGTGAAAGAATTTTTAGCAAAAAGTGCAATTGTCATCGTTCAGTTAGAAATTCTACCAGAAACAGTGGAGAAAGTACTTGAGCTTTGTCAGCAACAAAATGTTCCTGTTCTCTTAAATCCAGCGCCAGCATCTAATTGCACGAAGGAAATGATAGATATGGCATCCTTTATTACACCTAACGAAACAGAATGTGAGGAACTATTTGGGGGATATTCGCATGAAATTTTAAAGAAATATCCCAATAAACTAATCGTTACACTAGGGGAATCTGGTGCAGCCTACTACAATGGTTCAGAAATTGTTCATGTCAATGGCTATCAGACAACTGTAGTGGATACAACCGGTGCCGGTGATACTTTTAATGGCGCTTTGGGCTATGCAATCAGTGAAGGGTACGAATTAAAAGAGGCCATTCAATTTGCCAATGCTGCAGCTTCACTCTCTGTAGAGAAGCTTGGTGCACAACAAGGCATGCCGTCATTTGATGATGTGAAAAAACGATTAAGACATTGAAATCATGATCCATATTTTGGTGCGTGGTGTTATGGCTCGATCACGTTAAACTCTAGTGATAAACTAGAGTTTATTTTTCAAAGGAGAGTTAGTAATTAAATATCTAGCTATCAAAAGGTATGTTGAAATATTTAAATAAAAAACGAATTATTGCAGATAATTTATACATATGGAAGGAGGGCGACAATGGAAACAAACAATAATGATAAAAATCTTACAAACAAGAATCAAGAAGAAAGCTTGGAAATTAGTTCTACAGGTTATGGATATGAGTCTGTTACAAAAGAAACAGGAGCGGAACAAACAAAACAACAAGCAAAAGGGACGAGCCAATCTTGTGGAGGTTTGTAATTTCTCCCATTTGATTATGAATTTTCACTTCAAAGCCATGATTAAAACACCTGTTCGAAGAAGTACACTTTTTCGAACGGGTGTTTTTTATTAAAAAAGGGCCAAAATAAGTTTAATGGAGATTTCTTTACTGGTGTTGGTTTCACTAGGTGGACAAGGGAAGCCAAAAGAAATATATCCTTTGATGACTAATAAATTTCAAGAACTAACTACCATTCGTGGATGTAGTAATGTGGACTAGTAATGGCTGGGTAGTCTCGTTTTTAGTACTTGCATTAGAAGAATCTGGTCCAGCAATACTTTAAAAATCTCCTGCCTAATTAATGGTTTTTTTAACTATTTTTTAATAAAGGTAATCCATTATTAACCCCTAAATTTATACCATATAAAAGTTTTTTATATGTGATTATAATTTTATATCATTTTATTTATTTAAATATTTGCATTATTCTTAGTCATAAGAAATTAATAATTACTTTTTTGAACGAAAAACATAAGGAGAAACAGAATCATGGGGGATATTGTGCATGGAAATACAAAAAACCTAACAAAATCCATGTCGAAACTTTCATGGTCCAAATCTTGTCTTTACTATCACAAACGGTGGAGTCTTTAGTTCCTTAATGTCAACGCCGATCTTAAAAAGCCTACAAGGGGAGATTCTCGGTATGCATAAAATCAAACATGTATATTGCCCTTTCTTACGATCACTGGATTGGGATGTAAAAAGAAATCGTTAGTTTCTTGGCACTGTCAACTAGTTATTTGGAAGATCCAGAAACTTAATTATTAGAAGACTAAGAGCTTTATAGGTTGGACTTAATTAAAGCTATTTCGTAGAAGATTGTGCCAGTAGTTCAATAGGGGAGTATATATATGGAAGCAAAATATTGTAAAGAATCACGAGTTATACGAACAAGTCGTGTATTTCCAAATGACGTAAACAATCACAATACATTATTTGGAGGAAAATTAATGAGTGATGTGGACCAGGTAGCGTCTGTTTCTGCGGCTCGCCATAGTCGCAGGGAATGTGTAACTGCTTCAACTGATTCAGTTGACTTCTTATATCCTGTTCGTACAACAGATTCGGTCTGTTTTGAATCATATGTGACATGGACAGGGACATCGTCTATGGAGGTTTTTGTGAAAATTATTGCTGAAGATTTAAAAAGTGGAAAACGTACAATTGCAGCAACAGCTCTATTAACATTTGTCGCACTTGATGAACATAAACGTCCAACAGATGTTCCACAGGTTATTCCGGAAACAGAAGAAGAGAAAAAATTGCATGAGACCGCACCAGAGCGAGCAAGAGTGCGCAAAGAAAGAAAACAAAAGAGCAAAAAATTAGCTGCTTTTTTAACAACAAATTATCCTTAAGGTCAACAAAGCTTAAGTTAATTTAGTTAAGTTAGTCAGCAGGACTAGCAAATAGTTAATCTTTAAATTAGGGTGGGATTTTTATGTGGATTATCACTCAGTATTTAGATTCAAATATTACAATGTTTGAATTTGAGACAGAAGCAGAAGCAAAAGAGGCCTTTTAAAAAAATTGAAGGTTATAAAATTCTTTCTGAAATTGTTTACTTTACCTATTCTTTTTTTCCGATAGTTACGGATTGAGATATATTTGTTATGTTAACTAAGGATAGAATGGTTGAAATCCCAAGTTTTTTAATCCTATTTTCTAGGCTCATTTCATTCAATTAATTTGTATTAGCATTAAGAAAATTGATCTACTGGGGCCAGGCACTATTCGAACTTTTTTAAATAAGGAAAGAGAACTTAAAGCTTCTTCAAATTTTTTCTATATATAGTGCCAGCACTTTAATTTTGATTGGTAAATTCACTCGGGATTGGTATGAAAATTGTGAAAAAATACATATCTGATTTCCAAAATCAATGTTAAAATTGTCTATATTACTTTTGGAGGTTAAGAACCATGCAAAATACTTTGGATAACACCAAAACTGCCGAAAAAGACAAACAGGTTCAAACACCATTTTCACGAACAAATCCATTTCCGGCAAAAGTTCTTAAAAATATTAATATCAATGGGACAGGCTCTAGTAAAGAAACAAGACATATTGAGTTATCACTAGAAGGGTCAGACCTTTCTTATGTACCAGGTGATACCCTAGGCATTATCCCTTCGAATGATCCAGAGCTTGTGGCTTCGCTTTTTGAGGAAATGCATTGGGATGAAGAAGCGATTGTAATTATCAATAAGCAAGGTGACACATTGTCACTAGAGAAAGCGCTTATCAACTATTTTGAAATTACATTACTTTCAAAAAAGATTTTACAGCAGGCAGCCGCGTTTACAGAAAGCGAAGCGTTACAAAAGCTTCTCTTGGTTGAAAATGCAGCCCAATTGAAAGAATATTGCAATGGACGAGATTTGCTTGATATGTTACATGAATTCGGTCCATGGAAAGCTACTGCTCAGGAAATCGTCTCCTGCTTAAGAAAAATGACGCCGCGCCTCTATTCGATTGCTAGCAGTATTGCAGCGAATCCAGAGGAAGTTCATTTAACCATAGGTGCTGTGCGCTACACTTCTCATGGACGCGAGCGTAAAGGGGTTTGTTCTGTTTTATGTGCTGAACGTGTAAATGAAGGAGATACGCTTTCAGTCTTTGTTCAAGCAAATAAACATTTTTATCTGCCAGAGTCTCATGATACTGATATTATAATGGTTGGACCTGGGACAGGTATTGCGCCATTCCGTTCTTTTATACAGGAACGTACCGTGAATAAAGGAAAAGGGCGATCATGGCTATTTTTTGGAGACCAGCATGCTGCTTCTGATTTCCTTTATCAAGATGAATTGGAAAAATATCAACAAGATGGGGTACTGACAAAACTAGATGCTGCCTTCTCCCGCGACACAGCACAAAAAGTCTATGTTCAACATAAAATGCTTGAACATAGTAAAGAACTGTACGAATGGCTTCAAAAAGGTGCATATTTCTACGTTTGTGGAGATAAGGAATACATGGCGAAAGACGTCCATGAAACGCTTATCAGCATAATTGAAAAAGAAGGTGCGATGAGTCGCGATGCAGCAGAAGCGGATCTAAAAGATATGCAGAAGCAAGGGCGTTATCAACGTGATGTGTATTAAAAGATAAGCAACAAAAATCTATAGTAACCACCCTTCGTTCCGGTTGGACGAAGGGTTTTTTATCATTGATTTAATTTGAATTCATTAATTTCTAAACGAAGACGATAATGGCGAACAGTGACAGGTACTGTTCGCCTGTTATTTGTTTATTGGCGGTCCCAGAATCGGCCCTTTGCAATCCCTTCAATAAATTCAAGGATGTCGTCCTCTGATAAATCGTAAACACCTGCTGTATCTAAATGGACACGACTGCGTTCTAATGCTTTGCTTTCCTTTATAGCTACAGCTAATGGTTTAAAATGCTTAAACGTGGTTTCAATGAATTCTAAAACAGGTGTTTCCATTTCATTTTCACTGCTTATTAATAATGCTGCATCAAAAAGACTTGAATCAGCCGTATCAAAGGTATCAGTTACTTTGAGTACTGGATTAATAGCATAAATCTTTTTAGCTACGATACTATAGTTTACATTATTCTGTGCTAGAGTTTTCACCCATTCTGTTAATTTTTCATCATCGGGTTCACCATTTAACAAAATAGCGACATTCTTTGTATCAGGTTTACTAACTGTATTCACCATACTAAGTGCCGGAGATCTTTTATCGGATATGACTTCGAGATTTTCTTCAGGAAGTCCGGCACCTATGTTACCGGCAACTTCTTCAGCGATTTGTCTATCTATATGGTTTAAAAGGGAAACGGCATTATTTTTAACTAGGTCCGATTTACATTTGCCAAGTTCAAAGCTAAGTGCATCTTTTAAGTGTTGTTGCTCAAATGGAGCGAGACTATTATAGAATAACTTTGCTTGTGAGTAGAAGTCTAGGAAACTCTCACTACGGCCTCTAATTTTACGTCCATCAATTTTTTCTTGATATGTTTCATAACCACCTAGTTCCACTGGCACAGGTTCAGGTTGGTTGGCATTTAAACCGTTGCGATGGTAGCTTGTTTGACCTTGATGAATAGTCATTTGGTGCATTCCATCACGTTGATTGTTATGGAAAGGACATACCGGTTTATTTATCGGAATTTGATGGAAATTAGGACCTCCCAGACGGGAAAGCTGAGTATCCGTATAAGAAAATAAACGTCCCTGTAAAAGAGGATCATTAGAAAAGTCGATGCCTGGCACAACATGACCAGGATGAAAAGCTACTTGTTCGGTTTCTGCAAAGAAGTTATTGACATTGCGATTTAATGTCATTTTACCGACGATTATTACTGGTATCTCTTCTTCTGGCCATAACTTTGTGGGATCTAGAATATCAAAATCAAATTTAAATTCATCTTCTTCAGGAATAAGCTGTAAACCGAGCTCCCATTCGGGATAATCGCCTTTCTCAATTGCTTCATATAAGTCTTGACGGTGAAAGTCAGGGTTTTTACCAGCAGCCCTTTGAGCTTCATCCCAGACTTGAGAATGGATACCAAGAGCAGGTTTCCAGTGGAACTTCACAAAATGTGCTTTACCATCAGCATTAATAAGACGGAACGTATGCACACCAAAGCCCTCGATCATACGTAAACTGCGAGGGATGGCACGGTCACTCATCACCCACATGACCATATGGGCTGTTTCAGGATTTTGTCCAACAAAATCCCAGAACGTATCATGGGCACTGGCGCCTTGTGGCATTTCATTATGAGGCTCCGGTTTAACAGCGTGGACAAAATCAGGGAATTTAATGGCATCTTGGATAAAGAATACAGGCATATTATTACCAACTAAATCAAAGTTGCCTTCATCCGTATAAAATTTGGTCGCAAATCCACGGACATCACGAACCGTATCGCTTGACCCTCTCGAGCCTTGTACTGTTGAAAAGCGTACAAAAACCGGTGTGGTTTTAGAGGTATCATTAAGAAAATCAGCTTTCGAATATTTTGCTAGGCATTCATAGACTTGAAAGATGCCATGAGCCCCCACTCCGCGCGCATGGACAATACGTTCAGGGATCCGTTCATGG
The DNA here is from genome assembly GCF_041106275.1 of Neobacillus sp. BF23-41. NCBI lineage: Bacteria > Bacillati > Bacillota > Bacilli > Caryophanales > Bacillaceae > Neobacillus > Neobacillus sp. BF23-41. Next base: position 71,025 of record NZ_JBGBPR010000010.1, on the reverse strand, counting down.
TCAAAATGTGTCATTTTTTCTCTAAAATGAAAATCCTCCATCAGGGTTGGGCCTCTTAATCCAGCTTTTAAAGAAAACTCATCTTCTGCCACCTTTAACCCTTGATTGGTAGTCAAACCTGCTTTTTCTTCGTTATTAATGGTAAAATCCTTTAATTGTGCAGCCTTCTTATTTTCCATAATTGAACCTCCTAAGGAAAGTATGTATCCTCTTAGAATGAGAAAAGAGCAGGTAAATTTATTTACCCACTCTCTCGATACCCTTTTTGAAGGTAAATAAAACATATCCAAATTGGGGTACATATTGATGGTGTCGTCAAAAAAACCGATTTCTACATTGATAACCAATTGATTATGAAAAATGGTACATTAATATAATTTGTTCTCAGCCTATTTACTCTTCACTATTGCGAGTGTTGCCGTAAAAAGGCTGATTATTTATGAGGTAAAAGCAGCTACTTAACTGAGCTATTCATTAATTAATCTTCCAAAGGGGGCCTATAAATTTATAAGCGAAGCACCTGTGCTTACATAGTTTGACAAAAGCTCAAATTAGCAATAGTATCACTATTAATTCGAACTTTTTTACAGGAGAGATAAAGATGAAAATTTATGTGGATGCTGATGCTTGTCCGGTAAAAGATATTATTATTTCGGAAGGAAGGAATGCAGAAATTCCTATTATTCTTGTGACGAGCTTTTCTCATTTTTCTAATGCGGAACAACCTTCAGGAGTGAAAATCATTTATGTTGATTCTGGAGCAGATGCTGCCGATTATCGGATTATGAAGTTAGCCGAATCAGGAGATATTATTGTTACGCAAGATTACGGACTTGCATCACTAGGTTTAGCAAAAGGGTGTATAGTCCTTCACCATAAAGGGTTTAGCTATACAAATGAAAACATTGACGAATTATTACAATCACGGTATTTAAGTGCCATGGCTCGAAAAAGCGGAAAGCGAACAAAGGGACCCAAGCCTTTTACAGAAGAAGATCGGGAGCAATTTAGGAGGCTTTTTAAACAAGTTATTTTTCATTAGAGTGTTGACTCAGCCAACACTCTTCTATTCGTTATTAGACAGAGACGACATCTTAATGAAATGACAGGATGAATTTATCACATATACTTACTTACAGAAACTCAAATTTAGATACTTCATAGAGGAGCGTATTTTTTTAATGAATCAGGAATTTCTTTATATTATTATTATCATTGCCCTTGGGTATCTATTAAAACGTTTAAATATTTTAAAAGAAAAAGATGGAGTAGTCATATCAAAAATTATTTTTAAAATTACCCTTCCTGCCTTAGTTCTTGTCACATTCGATTCTGTAAAAATAGAAACATCTTTAATTTTGTTACCAGTTATCGTACTTGTTTATGGAATCATAGCAGCAAGTCTAGGTTTCTTAGTTTTTAAAAATGAGGAAAGAGAACTGAAAGGTTCTTTTCTGATGCTTTCTTCAGGATTTAATGTTGGCTTATTTGCATTTCCTTTAGTTTATGCAATATGGGGTATGGATGGATTAACATATTTTAGTATGTTTGATGTCGGAACATCATTTGTCGTTTTTGGTATTTCCTATATTTTAGGAAGTTATTTTTCAGCAGAAGGACTTAGGCTTAAACCATTAGAAATTCTAAAAAAACTTGCCAAGTCTATTCCGTTAATGACGTATCTTATGGCTAGTCTTTTAAATTTTAGCCACCTCCATTTACCTGATACGATCATTCATGTTGCAAGTACAATCTCTGGTGCCAATATGCCGTTATCATTATTATTATTAGGGCTCTATTTGAATTTTAAATTTGACAAACAATTGATTAAACCAATGTTGAAATATTTAACCTTCCGATATGGTTTAGGTCTACTTTTTGGATTTGGTTTATACTATATTCTTCCGTACAATCAGATGTATCGATTTACAATCTTGATCGGTTTGTTATTACCTGTTGCAGCATCCGCCTTAACATTTGCCGTTGAATTTAAATACAGCACCAGCAGCACCCGTTTAATCGCTACTATATCAAATATTACGATTTTAATTAGTATTGCCATTTTATATATTTTTTCTAACTTTATTTTATAATGCTTTGAATTAAAAAAAAAACTCCACAGGCTCTTGTTGCTATTTTTGTTCCGCACTTTCTCGTTATCAAATGATGCTGAAAATGAAGAATGTTGTTCAAGTTAGAAAGTCACTTTCCAATTAATAATTCTTGTACTGCCCTCATATAATCATTCATATTGATTAATTTGTTATGGTTTCAGGCTTTTACAGAGGAGGATTTTATGAAACTATATCTAATTATTAGCCAAATCTTATTTTTACTTTCTTTGATTCCCTGGTTTGTAATTTGGGGATTGTCGTTTATGAGCTTCGATAGTGGGGTGAACCTATCTAATGGTTCTTTTGTTCTGGCCATTTCTTTGTACCCAGTTGCTGTAATCATCAGTTCCATTTTAGCCTGGGTATTCCGAGTGAGAAGGAAACGACTTGCTTGTATACTTAATTTAATTCCAATGATATGGATTATGGCCTTTCTTGGGTTTATGTTAGTGTACAATTGAAAAAATGTCTGGGTACACAGTTATCAAGTGACAAGATATATTAACGATTAAAATGGATGGGTTTAAATTCTATTTAAATAAAAGGAAACTACCAAATAAAGTAGTTTCCCTTTTCAATAGTGAAAGATTATTATTTTTTAACCACGTTATATCGCTTTAACACGATTTTCCCAAATTGAGTCAGGATGCGATCCATTAAAAATCCCATTAATCCAAGTGTGACGAGACCAACAAAAATCCAATCTGTTTTAAAGTACAATCTTGAATTCCAAATCATGTAGCCAATCCCTTCATTCGCTGCAACCATCTCAGCCCCGACAATGGCCATAAAGGAGGACCCCATAGCCAGTTTAGCTCCCGTGAATATATAAGGAAGGGAAGCTGTGATGATGACATGGAACATAATTTGTACTTCTGACGCTCCCATGCTTCTAGCAGAACGTATTTTATCTTCTTCTACAAAAAGGACACCCGTAATGGTATTGATAATGACGATAAAGAAGGTGGCATACATGATTAAAAAGATTTTGGACTGCTCGCCTATTCCGAACCAAAGCATGAATAACGTAATAAACGCAAGGGGAGGAATGAAACGAATAAAATTGATAATCGGATCCAGCACCACTCTTAAAGTTGAAAAGCGACCTATCAATAAACCAATCGGGATGGCAACCACATTCCCCAGCGTCCAACCAATAATCCCTCTCACAAAGCTGGCCCCCATGTATTTAAATAAGGAGCCATCCTTGCTAAGGTCAATCGCTCCTTGCCATACAACTAATGGGCTGGGCAAAAACTGGGGGTCAGAAAAAGCCGCGGCAATGCTCCATACCAATTATTCGAACAAGTGTTGAACACGGAACCTAGAAGGTTAATTCCCTTTATTAGGTTTGGTACGCGATTTGGGATGCTTATGAGGTAGCACGGAGTATATAAAAAATGGTTACTTTTTTCTTAAAAAACCCATGCGGCCGCATGGGTTTTTTTGAATGGCGAACAGTGACAGTCACTGTTCGCCATTTTTATTAGAAATATACTTCAAAGCTTTTTAACACGAAATTCTCAGGTATAGTAATAGAATAAAAAAATTTAATTGTAATGGAACTTTTAGTATCGATAAATGCTCTAATTGCTAAAGACGCGTAGGGGAAGGAGAGACTAGCATTGTGATAACATCGATTTCGGATTCTATCATTTTGAAAAGGATAAAAAGGAAAGATATGGCGGCAGTGATTGATTGGTTTGATGCAAGAAAATCAAAGTTTTATAAAATTGGCTGGGCTTATCTGAAAAGCCATCATGATGTGGAAGATGTATTTCATAATACGATTATTAAAGTCCATGAAAAAATCGGCCAATTAAAGGAAGATAGATATTTTGAATCATGGGTGACTGCCATCTTTATCAATGAGTGTCGGTCAATTTATCGCAAAAGGAAACAAAAAGAGATGACTAGTCCGTTAGATACTCTAAATAGTCATCCATTTGAAACGAAGTTGGAAGTGTTGACGGACTTAGATCAGCTTGATGAGAAATATAAGGAAATGATTATTTTAAAATACCTAAAAGGTTATTCCCAGGAAGAAATTGCAGAGATGCTCAAATTGCCCATCGGGACTGTGAAATCTAGATTGTATCGGGGACTGATGATGCTTAGAAAAATAAGCGAGGAGGGTGTAGCTAGTGACTTGTCATGAGGTTCAAGAACAAATAATCGATTATTTTGAAGGAAATCTTGATGAAACAAGCAAAAAAAGAATCGAACATCATTTACATGAATGTATGGGTTGTCAGGCGGAAATGAAGGAATTACAGCAGGTCATAGCTAGCCTTGAGTCAGAAGGTGAGAGTATTCAAGTTCCAGATGATTTTATGCGAAATGTGCGCAATAAAGTTGCTAAAAGCCAAGGCAGCAGACAGAAATCATATAAACAGCGGGCAATGATTGGGTTGGCAGCCACGCTTTTTTTAACAGTATTTGTTGGAACCGCCGTTGCCACGAATAGTTTTGTCAGTGTTATCGATTGGTGGAAGGATTTAAGCAACAAGCAAGACGAGCAAATGCAGGGTTATGTGCAGCAGGGTTTAGGTGAGAAACTAAACTTAGCCGCTGAGAGCAATGGGGTGAAGGTGACGATTACGAGTGTCGTCTCAGATGATATTCAGACGCTAATCTATTATGAAATTGACGATCGAAACAAGGAAAATAAGTATATGATCAATTACACGGATGGACTAAAAATCGCTAATCAGGATCAGGATTGGAACTTTGATGATGACCTATCACATTCACCTGTCACGAATCATCTTAGCCTCTATTCGGAAAAAGACCATGTTTTTAAAGGCCGATTAGGTGTTGCACCGATGTCCGCTGATAAGGGAACTATTCGGCTCGAGCTTAGTAAGCTTGAGAAAGTGATCAATACTCCTGGAGATTCAGACACATCTCAGAACGTAACTGGTGGGAAAAAAGAATTTTTAAAGGGTGATTGGCATTTTGATATTCCTGTAAAAAAACATCCATCCATTGTCCATAATATTCACGTGGAGTCTGAAATAGATGGAAATCCAATTATTTTTGAAAAACTGACGATTGCTCCAACCATCACGGTATTATCGTACCGTTATCTTAACGAAAATCCAAACAGAAGGATGGGTCAGGTTAAAATTTCCAGCCTCGAAAGTAAGGGGAAGTATGTTTATGATCAACTAGGATTGGGCGGATATGTGGGAACCGAAAGCTATGAATCTGGCTGGAATTCAGCGGAGGCAACATTTGAATCGCTTTATTTCGAAAAACCTACAGATGTCAAGATTCACATAGGTAGTGCTGCATTTTCTGTCGTCAAGCAGGCGAAGTTTGAGATTGATAGTTCAAAATCATTGCCACAGTCTTTCGAGTATTTAGGGAATCAAATAACGATTAAGCAAATGGAAGTCGGTAATCCGACGAAAATTGTCATGACGGAAGAGCTGGACCCGAAGAGGGCCTACGAAATGCTCGATTATCGTTTTTATGATAAAGACGGGTACGGATCAAGCGGGGCGAATGTCGATGGATATTACATCGATAAAAAGGGTGATAAATACAAACTAAATGAAACTTTTTATCGTCTAAATGAGCTTGATCATCCACGATTCTTCTCTACTGAGCATCATATCGAATTGTCACGTGAGAATAAACAAGAGAATTATGTACCAGTTGGGATAGAAATTGAAGGCTATACCGTCACTTCATTTTACGATAAAGTGGTTAAAATTTCATTGGAATAAGAGAAAAGGTGCCTGACACCCGCTGCATGAACACATTAACGCATTGGGGGTCAAGCGCCTGTTTTCTTAGTCAATATTGTTTCTCCATCCACGCATCCATATATGCCTGATTCCAGCGTAGATGACACAGACCGCAATGGCTGGATTCCTCCACTTGCGCTTTTGCTTACTTTAATATTCTCCTTTAATTACAAAAAACGAGCCCCGAATTGTTCCAGCTAGTTTAGATTTCTGCCTAGCAAACTTAAACTTCCCTTCTAACTCCTTTGGTACCTCCATCCCCTCAGAAAGCTTAAAACCAACGGCCCGCTTCGGTTTAGGGCCATCAACCGTATACATGACGTTGACCTCAAGACCATCCTCATAAAAGACGTAGGCCATTTTGATATTTTCCACTTGAAAACGCGACGTTTCTAAAGGTTTGGCCGCAAACTCAATATCACGATCTTCTTTCAAAATTCGGTTCACATAATCAAGGGTCTCCTGACTTTCGCTAGCTGGTACAACCGTAAATTCATGCTTGTATTTGTTCATAAAGTAACGGGCTTCATTAGCACGTAAGCCAGCAAGCGCTTCTACTACAGGTGAAGACTCTAAACCAACCGTAGACACATTTTTAAAATCAACGATATAGGACATTTCCAACCTTCCTTTTCTCTCTTTATTTCCGAACAACAGGAATCCACATTTCACTAAAAACTAAGCCGTTCTTCAAGTTGTTTCTTTTGACGATACAAATTTTGACTGGCGGATTTGTTGGTTTGCTAATTGGTGTTCACGTAGACTAGTATTAACAAACACCTCTTTAATATTCGACGTTGTTGCGTCAAAGCCCTTCATTTCGAGGAATTGAAACCATACCAAATAATTATCAAGATATTTTGTTGCACCACCTTTAAATCGGTCAATCATACCTCATTACTTAATAAGCTTAGAGTTATGGTTATAGTATTCTCACACGAATCATAGCATTTTCCTTAACCTATTCAGGATAAGAGATTCTTTCTGCTTCATCCAATAATGGAATCATTTCGTAAATGGATGACGATTCCACTTTTCTTAAGTATAATTTAACTATAGATAGGCTATTAGGACGGTGAGTATAAGGTGAAAAAAATAACAGTCGAAAACTTAGTTCGGAAGTTTTCATTGAAAGTAGTAGCTGGGGAAAATCAACTGCAGAAAATGATTACGCAATCACGTGTGCATCGGCCTGGCTTGGAATTTGTTGGCCATTTTGATTTTTTTCCGATGGAACGAGTTCAAATTCTAGGAAAAAAGGAAATTACCTATTTACATAAATTAAGTAAAGAGGAACGTAAAATACGAATCGGAAATATCGTACACTATCACCCGCCATGTTTTATTGTTACGGCTGGAGAAGAAGGACTTACCTATTTAACTCACCATTGTGTTGAACAGGGTATACCCTTGTTACTAACAAACAAGCCTGAGACAACTTCAGAGTTTATAACCAAATTGGATACCTATTTGGTGAAGGAATTAGCACCAGAAATGACGGTTCATGGAGTTTGTATGAATGTGTCCGGCATTGGGATCTTACTTCGCGGTAATTCAGGGGTAGGCAAAAGCGAAACAGCTCATACGTTAATTCGTCGAGGACACCGTCTGGTTGCTGATGATATTGTTGTCCTGAAGAAGCTTGGCCCGCAAACCATTCTTGGTACACATGATGAAAAAACCAAGGAATTTTTGGCGCTTCGTAGTATTGGGTTGTTGAATGTGGTTCGCTTATACGGTCGCAAAGCTTTCCAAGATGAATCACGAATTGTGCTTGATATTAATTTAACGAAATGGCAAAAAGATGACTTGAATAATGAACTGGACCAGGAACTTCAATTTATAGAATATATGGGTGTTAAGATCCCATCTATCGAAATTCAACTCCAGCCTGGACGTGATGTGGCGGGGTTAATTGAGGCTGCAGCTAATAATTGGTATTTAAGGCAGCAAGGATACAGCGCAGCAGAAGAGTTCATGAGCAGGATTGAGGCCGATATTTCGAATTCTAATATGGAATAACTATTGAAGAAGAACGCCACGGTGACGGTTCTCATGGTTTTAATGAGGTTAGTGCCGACCGCAAGAACCGTCCAACCGTCCCCATGGTCTCTACCATGGTCTTTTTTATTTATAAAAAATAATATGATAATATAAAAATAGGTACATTAGCACCATATTATTGTTTTTTAAAGTAGTATTGAAATCAAATAAAAGGAGTAGGTATGAAGGAATTTTATACTCATATAAATAAAAAAATATATTATTTTACGGTATTAATCGCAATAGCCATTATGATAATGGGTTTGTTAATGGGTAATCCACGTTTTGGTAAGTTTGATTATGGTTATTTTCTCCATGTTGGACTTGTTGTCATCCTATCCGCCTGTTTATTGCTCTATCCTAAGTATATCACTCATGTTTTTAGACTGATCATCATTACAGTAGCGTCCGTTTACTTTTATGCGCTGTTCTTTTTATATCCCGATACTTGGTCCACCTTTATTTTTCTATGTTTTATTCCAGCCATCGCGATTCTGTTTTTTGATTCAAAGCTCTTTTATTTTTCTTTACTATTAAACAGTGTGTTCATCATGTTTACATTTAGTTATATTATGCTTATTGATCAAGGATATTCCTATATCAAGCAGGATTTAATAGGAAATGTTATCAACTTTATCGGGAGTCAAGTGATTATCTATTTTATTTTTTATTTAACGCAAGGAAGAATAAAGAAACAGCAATTATACTATGAACAAATTCAGCATTCAGAGCGTTTGAAGACAACTGGACAACTAGCAGCTGCTGTTGCACATGAAATTAGAAATCCTTTGACCGTTGTAAAAGGTTTTTTACAGTTATACCAAAAAGACGCTGGATTTAGTGATGATATAAAAGGAAATTTTACTTTGATGATTGATGAATTAAATATTGCTGAACAGGTAATTACTCAATTTTTATCTATAGCGAAGCCAAATAAGGAAACAGAAGTAGAAACAGTCAATTTGAAGATTGTTCTTAAGAGTGTAACCGATCTACTTCATTCGTATGGGCTTTTACATGATAATAAGATTGAATTAATTAGGGTTGAAGATTGCTATATCGCTGCTAACAACATAGAATTTAAACAATTATTAATAAATATTATAAAAAATGCCATTGAGGCTTCAAAATTTGGTGATTCTGTTTTTGTATCAGCTAGTAAGGAGAAAGATTTCGTCGAGATTAAGGTAGTTGATTATGGACAGGGGATGTCAGAATCAGAAGTTAAGTCCCTTGGTATTCCTTTTTATTCTTTAAAAAGTAAAGGGACCGGATTAGGTATGATGGTTTGCTATAATATTGCTGCAAAATATAAAGGAACCATTGACTTCCAAAGTACTAAAGGTGAAGGAACTACCGTCACTATCCGCTTTCCATCAAAAAAATACTAAATCCAGATAGACGGTTCGGCGGTTCTTATGGTTTTTAATGAGGTTAGTGCCAACCACAAGAACCGTCACCGTGGTCCCAGTTCTTTTTATATAAACTAAGAAAGATAAACGCCTTCACACAAAAATAAGCTGAAAATACCTTAAATTGCAAAAAACGCCTTCAAAAGTCATTTTTGAAGGCGTTTTTTTGATGTTTCACTCAAAAAATGCCCCCAAAAATGAAAATTGGCGATTCGCTTTACCCAGCCAATCTCGATATCGTAGAAGTACTGAGACGTGGTCTTTTTACATAAAGCTCACGTAAAGGACAAGGTGATGAAAAGGTGTCATAAAGTATTCACATATTATTGAAAAACGTATGACCCTTTTCTTCATTTATTTACATATCAAGTATGAAGGAATTTTATTAGAAGAAAGGCAGTGGTTGAAGATGGCAAAATATCGCATGGTACGTACTGATTTTTGGAAGAATCCGATTGTTTCAGAAGAGATGTCCCCGGAGGATAAATACTTTTACCTCTATCTTCTTACGAATCCACATACAACTCAAATTGGCATCTATAAGATTACCAAAAAACAGATGGCTTTTGATTTGGGCTATTCGATTGAGAGTGTTCATTTGTTAATGGAACGATTCATTGTGCATCACAAGCTGATTCGTTACAATCCTGAAACGAGAGAACTGGCGATTAAATACTGGGGGAAGTATAACCTGCATAAAGGCGGGAAACCGGTGATGGATTGTATATATTCCGAGTTAAAGGATGTCGAGGATCGCTCACTGATTCAATATGTTTTGGATGGCATTCAAAAACAGGAAATTCGCAGCTTATTTGAATCCTTTTGTGGAAAAGAAGAGATGTTTAACTGCAATGATTTAAGTGAAGAAAATGAAAATGATACATATATCGATACTGAATGTGAAGAGTTAGACGATACGTTCATGCATAGATTCACGATACGGGGACAAAAAGAAAAAGAAAATAATAATAAAAAAGAAAATAAAAAACAACAACAAGAAGCTTTTAATCTAAAAATAGAGAAAAATCCAGACACAGAAAATAATCAAAAAGTAGTAGATGTAAAAGAAATTATTGAATTTTGGGACGACAATGGATTTGGTTTTTCGAACATGAATGGGAAAGAACAGCTGTTAACTTGGTTAGATGATTCTAGCTTTTTACAGCCGAAAGATGTGATTTTAAAAGCGATGAATATTGCGTGTGCCAATAACAAGCGAAAGCTGAGCTATGTGGTTGGGATTCTGAAAAACTGGAAAAATGAATCTTTACTAACCGTAAAAGAAATTGATTCCTATCATGAGAACCAAAAATCCGTACCCAAGCATAGGCCATCAGCCGAATCGTTTCCTGCCGGAAGAGCTATTCCGAGTGGATTTGTACTTGACCTTACGGCAGGTGAAGAGTGATGCGAATAGCTGGAATGGACCATGGGGACGGTTCCTGTGGTCAGCACTAACTCATTAAAAACCATGAGATCCGTCCCTGTGGAGGCCTCAACCATTATTTTTTTTAAAGAACCATTTACTATCAGGTCTTTCACGAGGAGTTAAATTCATAATGAAATACCCAATAATCAGGATTAAGATGACCAGTGAATAAAGCATTGTATTTACAGGCTGTTCGTGGTCAACAATAATTATTCGTACCATCGCCGTGATGCCTATATATATAAAATATCTAATAGGGAAATGGTATTCTTCTTTAAAGTATTTAACAATCATCGTAATAAACTCAAAATATAAAAAGAAGATTAGTATATTATCCAAAAAAAGTTTATAGTCATCGCTGCCACTTTCTATCAAAATATGACTGAAAATGATTAATTCCTTAACTAGTAAAATCGATAGAATAATTGCTAAAAAAATGAGAGAAATATTTAAAAATACCTGGAGAATCTTAGGTATAATGCATAAAACAAAAGTAAAATCATTTTTTACCTTTAACATGGTAACCATCCTCTCACTTTTTTTAAAATATAGATTATATTAAATAAAACATGATTATATAATATTTTCAATTTTATGAAAAATCAAGATAATTTTATGTAAAGACCAAGACCATGGGAACGGTTATACTGTTTTTTGGCTTCTACCTGTTCGCTTTTCATTCTCCGAAAGGGGAATTAATGGAATGATGTAAATTCAAGAGAAACTTAATTGATTTTGTGGAAAATTGGTTTATTTCCTGCGGAATTAATAAACAGTTCTCGACAATCTTCACACTTGTTAAGCAGGGAAGATTATTACAGGTCAGCACTTGCAGCAGTTTCAATCAAACGTTTAATTAGTATATCCTATACGGAATTTAGTCGAATTGATGTCGTTTAGTGGTAATAGTGGCTCGGCTGTTTTCCTCAAACGGTCAATGGAACGTTCTTTCATGCACCGCGAAAGCTCCCTTTTAAGTAAATGTAAAAATGGCAACAAAGTTAATTAACAAAGCTTTTAAAAAAAGAGAAGTGATCTTCCTATCTACAGCTAAAACACCCATGTCACCTCATTTCTTATCTATCTCCATCTTTCCACGATCGGATATATCGGTAGATCATCCATTTCCCGCTTTTAACTCCAATCGTTTTGCAAACCCAGTTGAATTAGTAGATGAAATGGCAAGGGTCATTTGTAAATTACCAATCTTTACAGTTTTTCTAATGTCCTTTTACAAAAGTTCAGTAAATTCTCAAATCATAGTGCACGTTTGCTGATATGAATGTGATTTAGGACGAAGATGGCGAGTGTGATAAAAAAATTAAAATTTTGTTCAAATATCACTTAACATTTGTTCATCATCTATGCTATAGTTATTTTGAAATAATAAATAGATAGATGAAAGCGTTCGCTTTGGGAAAACACTAACCTAGCTTTCAAGAAGTTATTAGTCAGATTTCTACTAGTATTTAGCAGCTGAACAGTTTGTAACTTTAATGATCTTAAACTTTCCTTAAAATATTTAAAAAAGACTTTAACCTAAATTTAGGGGGAAAACGATATGAGAATGGTTGATATTATTGAGAAAAAACGTAATGGTCTTGAATTAACAAACGGAGAAATTCAGTTTTTAATAAATGGATTTACCAACGGAAGTATTCCTGACTATCAAATGTCTGCATTTTCAATGGCGGTATTTTTCCAAGGAATGTCCATAGAAGAACGTGTCTATTTGACGGAAGCGATGGTTAACTCTGGGGATCAAATCGATTTATCCGGAATTGAAGGAATTAAAGTAGATAAGCATAGTACAGGTGGTGTTGGTGATACAACCACACTTGTGTTAGCACCATTAGTCGCCTCTGTTGGGGTACCTATTGCCAAAATGTCTGGCAGAGGTCTCGGGCACACCGGCGGCACGATTGATAAATTAGAATCAGTAAAAGGTTTTCATGTTGAAATTACCAATGACGAGTTTATTCATTTAGTGAACAAAAATAAAATTGCTGTAATCGGCCAAAGTGCCAATTTAACACCTGCAGATAAAAAGCTTTATGCCTTAAGAGATGTAACCGCTACAGTCGATTCGATTCCGCTTATTGCAAGCTCAATTATGAGTAAAAAAATTGCCGCAGGAGCAGATGCGATTGTTCTGGATGTGAAAACAGGCAGTGGGGCTTTCATGAAGAATCTCGACGATGCGAAAGAATTGGCACAGACAATGGTGGACATTGGAAATGGTGTGGGACGGAAGACAAAAGCGATCATTTCTGATATGAGCCAACCGCTCGGGTTTGCCGTAGGAAATGCTTTAGAAGTGAAAGAAGCAATTGATACCCTTCGTGGACAAGGTCCAGAGGATTTACATGAATTATGTTTAACACTTGGCAGCCATATGGTCGTCCTAGCAGAAAAAGCAGCCGATTTGCAACAAGCGCGTGAAATGTTGGAAGAGTCGATGCGAAACGGAAAAGCATTACAATTCTTTAAAACATTCCTTGCTGCACAAGGTGGAGACGCTTCTGTTGTTGATGATCCTACAAAACTTCCTACAGCTAAATATACGATCGAAGTACCAGCCCTAAAAACAGGATGTGTTGCTGAAATCACTGCTGAGATGATTGGGATTGCCGCAATGATGTTAGGAGCTGGACGCATCACTAAAGAATCAGTCATTGATTTGGCAGTAGGCGTTGTTCTCCACAAAAAAGTAGGCGATTTTGTCCAACAGGGTGACGCACTTGTGACGATCCACAGTAATCGTGAGAATGTTCAAGAAGTCATCGAGAAAATTTACGCAGCCTACAAACTAGTTGAAGAAAAAGTAGCTCAACCAACACTTATTTATACAGAAATCCATTAATCCCTTACGAGGTTGGCTTGTTGGTCAGTCTCATGCTTTTTATTCTCTTATATAAAAATCATGAATGGAGAATAATAAATTATAAATTAAAAATTAATTGATCAAGCGATCGTGGCTCGGAATCATTTACATCTAAGAATAAAATACATCATTGTGGAGGAAATCATGAAATACATCATAGCCATCATTGGATTACTTGTTGTTTTTGGACTTGCCTTTATTGCGAGTAATAATAAGAAAAATATTAAAATCAAACCGATTATCCTAATGGTCATCATTCAAGTAATATTAGCGGCATTATTATTAAATACAAAATTTGGTTTAGTCTTAGTTAAAGGATTTGCTGACGTTTTTAGTAAATTATTAGAATACGCAGCCAGCGGTATTTCCTTTGTGTTTGGCGGGCTTGCGAATAAAGGTGAAATGTCGTTCTTCCTTAATGTATTACTTCCAATCGTGTTCATTTCAGTATTAATTGGTATATTCCAGCATTTTAAAATACTCCCTATCATTATGAAAGCAATAGGGTTATTGTTAAGTAAAGTAAATGGTATGGGTAAATTAGAGTCATACAATGCCGTAGCTTCCGCGATCGTTGGTCAATCAGAGGTATTTATTACGGTTAAAAAGCAGCTCGGCCTGCTGCCTGCCCATCGCTTATATACATTATGTGCTTCCGCAATGTCAACCGTTTCGATGTCCATTGTCGGTGCGTATATGACAATGATTGAACCAAGATATGTTGTGACAGCACTTGTAATAAACCTATTTGGCGGATTTATTATTTCATCAATTATTAATCCATATACTGTGCCAGAAGACGAAGATATCCTCATCATTCAAGATGAGGAAAAGCAAAGCTTCTTTGAAATGTTAGGCGAATATATTATGGATGGATTTAAAGTAGCCGTCATTGTCGGTGCTATGTTGATTGGATTTGTTGCTTTAATGGCTGGTATCAATAATGTTTTTGATATGGTTTTCGGAATTTCATTCCAGGAAATTTTAGGATATATTTTTTCACCATTTGCCTTTATCATGGGAGTTCCATTTTCAGAAGCTGTCCAAGCTGGGGGGATTATGGCAACGAAGCTTGTCACAAATGAGTTTGTAGCGATGATGGATTTAGCAAAAATACAGGAGAGCTTTAGCCCGCGTACATTAGGAATTATTTCTGTCTTCCTTGTCTCCTTTGCAAACTTCTCCTCGATAGGAATTGTTGCAGGAGCCGTAAAAAGCTTAAATGAAAAAAAGGGAAACACTGTCGCACGATTTGGTCTAAAACTTTTATTTGGAGCAACATTAGTTAGTGTTTTATCATCCGTGATCGTAAGTATCGTTTTATAAATAAGGTTGTTTTCGTAAATATTGTGGTTTTTCGAATCAATGTCTAAACCCGTATTAATAAAGGTATCGTGGCAAAAATAAAGTTTACGAAAAGAGCAATAAATGATGTTGAAAAAGCAATTTCTTTTCTTAGTTGAGAGGGGATTGCTTTCTAAAAGGAGGGGAAGGTTGTGAAAATAGTTTTTCACAACTATTAATATGAGTTTTGTTGGTTTATTTCTCTCAGGTGCAGTATTATTTTTAAACAGTCTTATGCTATTGGGGAAAGCAGAAGCAAAAAGTGTAGGTGTTTTTAATATATTTGTTGGAATTATTCAAATAATAATCCCATCTTACTTAATGATTGTATCAGGTCAAAATAATTGGGAACTTTATAATGTTGCATCTATTTTTCTATTTGGATTAACCTATTTATATGTGGGGGTAACCGTATTGAAAGGGCTTGATGGCAGCGGTCTCGGTTGGTATAGTTTATGGGTCGCTATTATTGCAGTCGTCTATACCTTAACATCGATTATTCACTTTCACGATGTTGTCAATGCATTAACATGGGGTATGTGGGCACTATTATGGTTTCTGTTCTTTTTATCAAATGCGCTTAAAAAGAAAATAGATACGTACATTGGGATTGTTGCTTTCATACAGTCATGGGTAACGCTGACCATTCCAGCTTTGCTGTATTTCTTAGGTGTCTGGAATACACGATTTGTCTCTCAAATCTGGACCCTCGTTTTAATTCTAGCGATTGTCTATTTTGTTGTAAGTCTTTTCAAAATGAAATTTTCATTTAAAAAAGAGAAAAGTGGACAAGAAATTCAAGTGATATGATCAAAAGATATGCTTCAAAAACCTGTCTAGATTTAATCTAAACAGGTTTTTTTATGAGAACGGTGCCTGTGCGTTGCGAACCCAAAAGAAATAAACCAAACACCCTTTCTGGTAGGAGAGGGTGTTTTTGGTTTATCGTTGCCTGTCAAATCCTTCGACAAAAACGATAAAACTTTCTAGGGCGTGACAGGAACTGAATCTATTTTTTATTTTTGTTGCATTTTACCAATATAATAAATAAGCATAAAAAGTAGGTTCCTTTCTTTATAGAAAAGATTGTCAAACATCATTGAAATATATGCCACGATGTGTGAGAACTTCTATTTGAATAGTTCATATTTAGCTATATTAATATATTTTTGTCTAAATATGGAATTGTTGACAATTAAAAACAGCCATAATATAATCTGAATTAACTTAAAACAGTCAAAAACAATCACAAATGACCAATAACGTTCAAAAAAGCTCCAAAAATAATCATTGAAACAATTTTACTTTCAAAGAGATGAAAACGGTAACAGAGGGGTTTATACCTATAAATCTATTTGTACAACCTAAAAACTATTTTTAAGGAGGTGATGTAATTAAAACTGAAAGCGATAACAAATTTAACTTTTTTAAGTAATCTTTAAGTTTATAAAAACTAGGGGGATCATAATGAGAAAAAATGTAAAAATGCTATTAATACTAGTTTTAATGTTTGTAATGGTTGTGATGACTGCGTGTACTAGTGCTAGTGAATCATCAAGTGAATCTACGAAAGATAACAAAGAGCAAAAAGGTGACAAAAAGTTAACAATAGGACTAACTGTGGGTACTTTGGCCAACCCTTTCTTTGTTGCTATGTCAAAAGGGGTTGAAGAAGCAGGGAAAGAATTAAGTGCAGAGGTTTTTGTTGAAAGTGCAGAATATGATCTCGCAAAGCAAACTTCTCAAATTGAAAACTTCATTACAAAAAAAGTAGATGTTATTTTATTAAATGCTGTTGATACAAAAGGAATTGCAGCAGCTGTTCAACAGGCAAAAGACGCTGGTATTCCTGTAATCGCTGTAGATACGAATGCTGAAGGTGGTGTTGATGCTACTGTTACATCGGATAACTATCAAGCTGGTAAACTAGCTGGAGAATATGTCATTGAACAATTAGGTGGAAAAGGAAACATTGCTATCATTGATGGACCTCCTGTTTCAGCAGTAACAGACCGTATTAAAGGGTTTGAGGAAGCTATTAAAGATTCTAAAATTAAAATAGTAGCGAAGCAAAATGGCGAAGGAAATCGTGAAAAGGCATTAACCGTTATGGAAAGTATTTTACAAGCTAATCCATCAGGCTCTATTGACGCCGTATTTGCCATCAATGACCCTGAAGCAATCGGTGTTGAAATTGCTCAAGAGCAAGCTGATCGTAAAGATGAATTTTTCATTGTAGGCGTAGATGGTGCTCCTGAAGTGACAGAAGCGATGGCCAAAAAGGGAAGTACTATTAAGGCAACTTCCGCGCAATCACCAAGTGAAATGGTGAAAAAGGCTGTTGAAATTGGAATGAAAGTGAAAAATGGCGAAGACGTAGAAGACCTTATTAAAGTTCCAGTTAAACTTGTTACTCAAGATAAATTAGATTCTTACCAAGGGTGGTAAGCCTCCTCCATAAAAAGGGCTGATAAGGAAAGAACCTTATTCAGCCTTTTTCAAATTAAAAAAAGGGGTGAGATAATAATATGGCAGTTACAGAACGGGTAGTGAAGGTTCAACATGGTCATAAAAATCCAGTGTTGAATATGGAAGGGATTAGTAAAACATTCTCAAGTGTAACCGTATTAAACAATGTGAAAATTGAACTTTATCCAGGTGAAGTACATGCATTAATGGGTGAGAATGGAGCCGGAAAGTCAACTTTTATGAAAATATTAGCAGGGATCTATACACCTGATAATAATGGTGGAAAGATCTATTTTAAAGGTCAGCCAACTTTGTGGAAGGATCCTGTTGATGCAAGGAACAAAGGAATAAATGTTATTCATCAGGAATTAAGCCTTTCTCCCAATTTGTCGATTAGTGAAAATATCTTAATGGGTTCAACCTTTCCGAGAAATCGGTTAGGGATGGTTAAGTGGGGTGAGGTGCATAAAAGCGCACAAAAGGTGTTGGATTCAATGGGTTCTAATCTTGACCCACGCCAATTGGTTTCAACCCTAAGCGTTGCTCAACAACAAATGGTGGAGATCGCCCGAGCATTATCCTTTAAGGCAGAGGTTCTTATCATGGATGAACCAACAGCCTCTTTAACAGATAAAGAAATTATGAAACTATTTGATATTATTGAGGATTTAAAAAAACAGGGTGTTGCCATCGTTTATATTTCTCATAGAATGGAAGAAATATTTACGATTGCTAATAGATTTACTGTCTTGCGTGACGGTGAGTGGATTGCAAGTGGCCCCATTGAAGAGACAAACCCTGATCACCTTGTGAAGCTAATGGTAGGTCGTGATTTAAAAGATTTGTTTAATCGAGATAAGTCTTCTGATCCTAAAAAACTTTCAAAAAGCAGTTCCCCTGTTCTAGAACTGAGAAATGTTTCAGATAACACCATTGTTAAAAACGTTTCGTTTAAAATTTATCCAGGTGAAATTATTGGTTTAGCAGGGCTTGTAGGTGCGGGGAGAACAGAGTTAGTTAGGGCTCTATTTGGTGCATCTGAGTTGAAAAGTGGCGAAATATTTGTAGACGGAAAGTCTGTTAAAATACAATCCCCTATAGATGCAATGGCTAATGGGATTGCTCATGTACCTGAAAGCAGGAAAGAGCAAGGTTTATTTTTATCTATGTCCGTAAAAGAGAATATTTTAATGGCAGAGTTGAAAAAGCATACGAAGGCTGGAATTGTTAGTTGGAAAGAAGTGAATGCTACCGCTGATCGTTATATAAAAGAACTAAACATAAAAATTGCCTCACCGGAACAGCAGGTATCGAACTTAAGTGGTGGTAATCAACAAAAAGTTGTGATCGCTAGATGGCTGTCCATCGCACCTAAAGTATTACTGCTTGATGAACCCACGAGAGGTGTGGATATTGGGGCAAAGACTGAAATACATAAAATTGTTTCAAAGCTTGCCGAAAATGGCTTGGCAGTTTTAATGATTTCATCTGAGCTTCCGGAAGTATTAGGTGTTAGTGATCGAATCCTCGTCATGTGCGAAGGAAGATTAACAGGAGAACTTTCGAGAGAAGAAGCCACACAGGAAAAAATTATGTACTTAGCTACTAGGGGGGAGTAAAGAAAATGAGTGGAAATACTCAAACAATATCACAAAGAGAAAGCCTTCATGTTGGGAAGGTCCTTCACGGATTATGGAATCGATTGGGTATGATCATGATTTTAATCTTATTATGTGTTGTCCTTTCTTTTACCGCGCCTAATTTCTTAGAAACGGCCAATATGTTAAATGTATTAAAGCAGGTTTCCATCATTGCTGTGCTAGCTGCTGGAATGACAATTGTGATATTAACTGGTGGAATTGATTTGTCGGTCGGTTCAACAGTTGCTTTATCCGGTGTTATTTCAGTTATGGTCTCTTCAGCAGGAGTTAACCCCGTCATTGCCATGATATCAGGTGTGGCTGTAGGGTATGCAGTAGGACTAATAAATGGATTTTTCACTGCTAAAACCAAATTACCAGCATTTATTGTTACATTAGGTAGTTTCACCTATGTTCGAGGTCTTGCTTATGTCATTAGTGGTGGTTATCCGATTGTTTTACAAAATGAAACGTTCAAATTCATTGGTGGCGGAGCTATTTTCGGAATACCAACTCCTATCTATATCATGATTTTTGTTTATATCGTTATGTTTTATGTTTTAAAGTATACCATGTTTGGCCGCCATATTTATGCCATTGGTGGAAATGAAGAAGCAGCACGATTAACAGGGATTAAGGTTGAGAAGTCATTAATTAATGTTTATTCCATCAGTGGATTATTAGCAGGTTTAGGTGGGGTCGTTTTAGCTGGCAGGTTGTATTCTGGTCAACCAACTGCAGGACAAATGTATGAGTTAGATGCAATTGCCGCGGTTATTTTGGGTGGAACTAGTCTAACAGGTGGTAAAGGAAAGATACAAGCAACAATCATTGGGGTATTAATTATGGGCGTTATTAGTAATGGCTTAACTCTAATGGACGTTAACTATTATTGGCAGCTTGTAGTCAAAGGTGGAGTAATTGTTGCCGCGGTATTATTAGATCGCTTACGTGGAAATAGTGCAGCTTAATGGAATTCAACGGATGTATTTAACAATGTAGAGAATAAGAGTAATAAAGGTAATAAAAGATAAAATATCTTTCCAATAAGTGGATTTTTTCATTGGAAGTAAGACATTTTAAAGGCTGTCGAATGATCGACAGCCTTCATTCTTCATGCAATTTTGCGATCAAAAAGGGGGTATTTAATGAAGTACTTGCTTGGAATAGACCTTGGAACATCTAGTGTGAAGACATGCCTGATTGACTATACTGGAACAGAGTGTTTTTCAGATAGTGAAGTATATAGCATAAATACTCCTGCAAGAAATTGGGCAGAACAAGATCCTGAAGAATGGTGGAGAGCTACAAAGAAGACCATACAGCATTGTTTACAAAAAGTGGGGGGATATGAGGTTGAAATTACTGGAATTAGTTTTTCTGGACAAATGCATGGTTTAGTAATACTTGATAAAGACAAACAAGTAATAAGACCAGCGATCATTTGGTGCGACCAAAGAAGTCAGCAGCAAATCCACTCCATATATAATAAAATACAAAAGGAAAAAGTAGGAAGGCAAACACTGAATGCACTTTCTCCTGGTTTTTTACTGCCTTCTTTAATGTGGATAAAAGACCATGAACCTTTTAATTATGAAAAAATAGATAAAGTGGTTTTACCTAAAGATTATATACGTTACAGAATAACTGGAGAGATTGGTACAGATTCAACAGATGCTTGTGGAACATTAATATTTAATATAGAAAGAAGAGAATGGGCTGAAGATCTAATTAAAAAGTTAGGGATAAATAGGGATATTTTTCCACTATGCAGTGAGCCATACGAGATCGCTGGTTACGTAACACGAATTGCAGCCAATGAAACTGGATTGAAATTAGCAACCCCTGTCGTATATGGTGGAGGGGATCAGCCGATGCAGGCTGTTGGGAATGGCATCCTTTCTTCGGGGACAGTTTCCTGTACGATTGGAACAGGAGGACAGTTGTTTTCACCTGTAAATCAACCAGTTCATGACAGACTATATCGTACAAATACATTCTGTCATGTGAAAAACTGGTACATATTAGGTGCTAATTTAAGTGCAGGACTATCATTAAAATGGTTAATGGAAAATATTTTATATATCGCAGACTTTACAAAGTTAAACAAAGAAACTAGTAAGATTCCATCAGGTAGTGAAAAGTTACTCTTCCTACCATATTTAAATGGAGACAGAACACCCCATATGGATGCTAATGCTAAAGGGATGTTTTTTGGACTTCAATTAAAGCACAATCGTTACCACATGTTGAGAGCGGTGATGGAAGGTGTTGCTTTTTCATTGCGTGATTCATTAGAGATTTTTAATGAACTACAAATACCTGTTGAGCAGGTTATCGCTTCAGGTGGATTTATCCAAAGTGATTTATGGATGCAAATTGTAGCAGACGTTTTTCAAAAAAGTATATGTACTACCTTGACGAAGGAACATGCCTGTAAAGGAGCAGCAATTATGGCAGCTGTAGGTACAAAAGTCTTCAATTCAATGGAAGAAGCAGTAAGTGAAATGGTAAAAAAGGGTGATAGGCTAGTAGAGCCAAATGAAAAGAATGGATATGTATATAATGAGCAATATGAGCTATTTAAATCTCTCTATATACAAAATAGGGAACTGTTTATGATATAGATCTAGATACTTTGTATTCTAAATTAATAGAAGCGATAAGAATGGAGAGTGGAAAATAAATGAATAAAATATCCCGCTCAGTTATGTGCGTTGGGGAGCTGTTAATCGATTTTTTCTGTACAGATATTGATGTTAATTTAAAAGAAGGTGATTATTTCCTAAAGAAGGCTGGAGGTGCCCCGGCAAATGTAGCAGCTACCATTTCAAAGCTAGGTGGGGTGGCGAGTCTTATTGGGAAAGTAGGAAATGACCCATTTGGATCATTCTTGATAGAAACTTTAAACGAGGTGGGTGTAGATACATCGATGGTTGTTACCGATGATTTAGCACCAACAACCTTAGCATTTGTTTCTCTCCAAGCAGACGGTGAAAGGGATTTTGTATTCAATAGAGGAGCAGATCAACATCTAACAGACGAAAACTTAAATTTAGATAGACTAAGTAGAGCAAAAATAATACACTTTGGATCCGCAACAGCTTTACTTGATAACCCATTTAAAACAACCTATTTTAATGCAATGGAGTTTGCGCAAAATAGTGGAATATTCCTATCATTTGACCCTAATTTCCGTAAGGATTTATGGAAAAATAGAATAGAAGAATTTATTAGTTTAGCTAGAAAAGGTATATCCATGGCTGATTTTGTAAAAGTCAGTGAAGAGGAGCTTGAACTTATCACAGGAAAAATGGATAAGTATGAAGGAATAGAGAAGCTCCATCATTTGGGAGCGAAAATTGTGGCTGTGACTCTTGGAAGTGAAGGAACTCTTCTTTCAAATGGAAATGATGTGGGTGTAATAAACAGTATAGAAATAAATTCAATTGACTCTACAGGTGCTGGTGATGCATTTGTCGGTGCTGCTTTATATCAGTTTGCAAACTTGGAGTCCATTAATACAATTCTTAATGATTTTAGTAAACTGAAAGAGATCATTCTATTTGCAAATAAAGTAGGGGCACTTGTATGTACAAGGGTAGGAGCGATATCTTCCTTACCAAACGAAGAGGATATATTAAAAATTTAGTCATTTTTACTCATGCAGTAAGTTTAAAGAGTCTGATTACAAGAATAAGATAGAAGTCATTCTTAAAGCAGTGACATTTATATTCAGCAAAGAAAGGAATCGTGGCATGATATGCCGTGGTTCCTTTTCAAATGAAGGCTTCTAACAATCCTTCCTTTTGAAGCTGTTTCTTAAAAGTAAACTATTTAGGATACTTTTTTAAGGCGAACAGTGCCTGGGCACTTACATTGGTTTATGACTAAAAGACGTCCTTAAGAGTATCAGCAACTTGCTTCGGGGCGTGCTGACAAAGGATTACTCGTTTTAATACATCGTATTCACTCATGCAAAAAGTCTGATTGTTTGTCTTAGGGCTTTCTGCCATTTTTTGCACTCGTGTCTTCTCTATTTAATGTTAGGTTTTCCTAAACAAGCGTTATTATTTACAGTCAGACATTGGGAAATCTCATTGCACCAAGGATCATATCAATAACAAATCCATACTATTTTGAATAATAATGTTTTAAATGTTAACCGGATTTAAAACTAGGTTGACATTTAATTTGAGATTCATTATTATCATAGTTGTAAATAGTACATATTGATTATTAGGAGAGATAATAATGAAAATTAAAGAAATTACCTTTGTAGCAGTGTTTGCCGCTGTCATGGGTGCTCTTGGAGTAGTTCCGCCTATTATGCTTTCTTTTACACCAGTTCCCATTACATTACAAACTCTAGGTGTTCTTCTTGCGGGAGGGGTATTGGGAGCAAGATTAGGGGCGATGAGCCAAACGATCTTTTTATTACTTCTCGCTGCTGGAATGCCTCTTCTATCTGGAGGAAGAGGTGGACTAAGTGTATTTGTCGGACCAAGTGTTGGTTATATAATTTCATGGCCTATTACGGCTTTCTGTATTGGTTATCTACTATCACGTTTTCAAACTTTAAAAATACAACATATTTTATTTATTAATCTGACAGTTGGAATTCTATTAATCTATTTAATTGGAATTCCTGTCCAAGCATTTATGATGGACATTCCTCTATTAAAAGCTGTTCAGTTAAGTTTAATTTATATCCCAGGGGATGTCCTAAAAGCCATACTAGCTTCTATTTTAGTTTACAGACTAAGAAAACATCCAGTTTTTTCACGCGCATTAGCAACAAGTTATTCCAATTATTTATCTAAAAATATCTAAATCTTAAGAGGCACCAGAATGTGTCTCTTTTTATAGAGGAGATATATCATGGGAAATATTACAGAATCATATAAGACTTTCGCAAAATTATCCCCAAACAAAATCGCAATCCATACGAATCATCAACAAATCAGTTATCAAGAATGGTATGAATTAATCAATCAAACAGCGAACTGGCTTCATTCTCTTCATTCAGAAAATAAAACAATAGGAATCCTTTTGCCGAACGGTATCCCTTTCCTACAGCTCTTTGCAGGAGCCTCCAAGGCGGGTTGGATTGCTATTCCATATGATTTGAAATGGAAGATAACCGAATTGGAAAAAAGGGTGATACTTTCACATCCTTCTATCATTGTCACAACTAGAGAAATTTACTCTCGAATCGAACAAAGTATTCCTAATGTAACGATTTTGGATGATAGTTTACAGGAAATCTCTCAGTTCGATCCTACAACTGTATTGAAAACGGAAGGAAATCTGCCTTTTTACATTGGATTTACATCTGGTACGACCGGAAAACCAAAAGCATTTGTTCGCTCCCAAGATTCGTGGATGGCTAGCTTTGATTGCAATCGTTTTGATTTCGGGTTAGATGAATCCGATCAAGTTCTTATTTCTGGTGCCTTAACCCATTCTCATTTTCTGTACGGAGCCATTAGCATTTTGTATTTAGGTGGAACCGTCTTTCTTTTAGAAAAGTTCTCTCCTATTGAAGGACTATCATGGATACATTCCTTTCCAATTACAACGATATATGTAGTTCCGACAATGGTAGAAGCATTCTTGAAAGAAGGAATTCAAGTCGATAAGTCAATAAAAATTATTTCATCTGGTGCAAAATGGTCGGATAGATCGAAATTAGAAATCCGTAATATGATTCCTAACATGACTATGTACGAGTTTTATGGGGCTAGTGAATTGAGTTTCATTACTGTACTTCCCGATAGAGAAGGTATTCAGAAGGCTACAACAGTCGGAAAGCCTTGTTATGGTGTAGAGGTACAAATACGGCGTCCAGATCAGGAATTAGCAAAGCCAACTGAGACGGGAAAAATATATGTAAGAAGTAAATTGATGATAAATGGGTACTTGGATCATGATGGAAGGACAATTCATTCTATTCAAGATGAAGATGGCTGGGCCACAGTCCATGATATGGGCTATTTTGACGAAGATGGCTTTTTATATATTGTAGGTCGTGAACAAAATATGATTTTATATGGAGGAATAAATATTTTTCCTGAGGAAATAGAAAAAGTTATTTCCTTACATCCAGATGTCGAAGAAGTTGCTGTAATAGGCCTATCAGATTCGTATTGGGGCCAGGTTGTTGCTGCGGTAGTGAAAGGAAAGAGTAGCCAATTAGAGTTAAAAAGATTTTGTAAGACTCATTTATCTTCTTATAAAATTCCACGTAAGTGGTTTTTTCTATCTGAAATGCCATATACAACGAGTGGCAAGATAGCTCGTGCTGAGCTAATAAAACGAATGGAAAAAAAGGTGGTCAATGATTAAAAGAGCGGTAATTGTCCAAGCGAAACGAACACCCATTGGAAAAATGGGTGGAATCTTACGAGATATTCAGCCACATGAGCTTGCAGCTCCTATCCTCCAACATTTAGCGAATGGATTGGAAGAAAAAATAGAAGACATCATTTTGGGAAATGTAGTTGGACCAGGTGGAAATGTAGCTCGAGTTGCTGCATTAGAAGCAGGACTTCCTCTTTCTGTACCGGGAATCACAATTGACCGTCAATGTAGTGCAGGGTTAGAAGCGATTCGAATGGCATGTTACTTTGTCCAAGGCGGAGCTGGCTGTTGTTATATAGCTGGTGGTGTAGAAAGTACGAGTACCTCTCCGTTTCCATCTAGAGCAAGATTTTCTCCGGAAAAAATTGGCGATCCAGATATGGGTGTTGCAGCAGAATATGTGGCTGAAAAATATGCTATTTCAAAGGAAATGCAGGATGAATATGCACTTTTAAGTTATAAACGTAGCTGGGAAGCTTACGAAAAGGGATATTTTAATCAAGAGATCATTCAAATTGGAGATTTCCACCAAGATGAAGAATTTTTTAGGAAAAGAAAGATGGAAGTACTTTTAAATAGGATGAAGCCAATATTTAAAAAGAACGGTACGGTTACTGCAGCGAACAGTTGTGGGATACATGACGGGGCTTCAGCAGTACTTGTCATGGAAGAAAACATGGCATTAAATAATGGATTCCAGCCTATTTTACGATTTTTGGATAGTGAAGTCTCAGGTGTACTTCCGAATTATCCAGGAGAAGCCCCTATTCCGGCTATTCAAGCCTTAATAAAAAGAAACCAGTTAACCATTGAGGATATTGACCTAATTGAAATAAACGAAGCTTTCTCCTCTAAGATTGTTGCCTGTACAAAAGAACTTTCTATTTCTTATGACAAGTTAAATGTGGGCGGAGGTGCTTTAACGCTAGGACATCCTTATGGAGCTTCGGGAAGTATCATGATCACGAGGCTTTTCTACGAAGTACAAAGACGAAAGGATATTAAATATGTACTGGCCGCGATTGGGAGTGGTGGAGGAGTCGGAGTAGCAGTCCTATTCGAGGTGGTAACATGAAAACTAAGGAACATGAGATTATTTTTAATAAAGAAGATGTGCAACAAATTGTCCAATTGATTGGTGATCGAAATCCTATCTATCAGAGTTCGGAGAGGGCAAAAGACTATGGTTTCGAAACGATTCCTTTTTGGGATTAAGTACTAGCAGTTTTGCCCTTTCACAAGTAATCGGAGCCTTGACTGGGGGATATGTTTCCACTTATTTTCATTGGACAACTCTATTTTAGTTCCATTAATAACCCTTTTCTTCCTTTTATTTCGAAATATCTACCAAAAGAAGAAAGGAAAGGCGGTAATGTTGATGTAATTGGCTTATTTCTAGTAGGAGCAATTGCGGCCTCCCTATTGTTATATATTACGGATTTTAACTATATTTATCTTCTCGTGTTTATTGTCGTAATTGCCTTATTCTTAGTTTATATTAGCAAGGATTCCAAAGCTTTCATTGGCATTTCATTTTTCCAAAATAAGCGTTTCATCGCTTTGTTAGCAATCGCTTTTGTTATTTACTCAGTGCAATTAGCGTATATTTTCTTGTTTCCGTTTCTCCTTGAAAAGCTTTATGATTTGAAGCTTGATACCATTTCGTTATTGCTAATCCCGGCTTATGTCTTAGCAGCCACTGTTGGGGCACTTTCTGGAAAAATTGCAAGAGTATTAGGAACCAGACAATGTATCGCTATTACAATGGTTGGTATTACAACCAGTCTATTGGTAGGCGGATTTTTTGTACAAAGTTCTGTGATTGTGTTCGTATTTTCCATGATTTTATTCTCTAGTTCGTTTGCGTTTATGTATGCCCCGATGATTGATTCATGCGTTAGCACTATTGCGAAAGAAAACTCGGGAACAGCGGTCGGATTTTATAATTTGATTCTTAATTTAGCTGCTTCCATTGGAATAGCCTATACAGCAGCAATGATGGATAACTCATCAATGAAAGGAAATATCTTAGAATATCTAAATAATCCGGACGCTTCCTTATATAGTAATATTTTATTGGTTCTTTCACTCATTACTGTTTTCAGCTTAATCTTGTATTGGGCGTTAGTAGGACGATTTTCAAAATAAATATTAAAGACGTGATCACCCTGCTGTACGGGAATTCCACGGGGACAGTTCTCGTGGCTTCTTAATTAGGGTAGTGTAGATCACCAGAGCGGTCCCCATGGTTTCCATCTACTAAATTGATAAATTTCCTTATTCCTTTACGGATTTGTTCTTCATTAGCATAGGAATAGCTTAAGCGCACCCATGAGGATGGCCGATTTAATGGATCACAAACACGACCAGGAACAATGGAGATTGATTGTTGAAGGCATTTAACTAATAATTCATCTGTCGATTGGTGGTTGGGAAGCCGTACCCATAAGTTCAAGCCACCATCTGGGCTGGTCCAGTGCCAATCTGTTACCGCTAGTTCTTCCTCCATGATTTCCTTTCTTATTTGTAAGGCAATTCGTAGTTTTTCAACGTGTTGTTGCAGTCTGGGTGATGAAAAGTAATGAAGGAAAATCTTTTGATTCAGGAGTGGAGATCCGTTATCAGCTAGTGATTTCACCCCTAGGAGTGGTTTCATAATGGATGATTGTGCATTTACTACCGCAATTCGTAGTCCAGGTGAGATATATTTGCAAAAGCTCCTTACATAAATCACGATTCCAGATGTGTCATAGGTGTAAAAGGGAGGAGGCGGCTCTTGGTCAAAATAGATGTCGTGATAGGCGTTATCTTCGATTAAGAGACAGCGATATTGCTCAGCTAATTGGACTAATTGCTTTCTTTGTGCGGCTGGGACCGTGTATCCAGTTGGATTATGGAAGGTTGGATTCATATAAAAGAGTCGTGGCTTGTATTTTTTCATCATAAATTCAACATGCTCTAAATCGTATCCGTCAGGTTGGATGTCCACGGTTACAATATTTGCTCCTTGTGCTCTAAAAGTATCAATTGCGGCACTATAGCTTGGCTGTTCCATTAAAATGGTGTCTCTTGATTTAACAAAAGCTTGAGCAATGAGGTAAATCGCTTGCTGAGAACCAGTCGTGATTAACAGGTTATCCGCTGTAGTAATCGTTTTATACTGGTCAATAAAATATTCGCACAGTGCTTCCCGCAGCTCCTTGTCTCCTTGAACGGTTGAGTAGGTTGCCAGCACTTTGGGATAGAGATCAAACACTTTTTTTACGTAATCGGATAAAAAGAGATTAGGCAAGAGGCTGGGGTCAATTAACGCCTGTGAAAAATTATAGGAAACCGGGACTTGATGAATCTCGGATAAGTGATTTTTTTGTGCGTATGCTGAAATAAGAGGATTATCTAGATTTTCAAATTTCGCTCTTCCACTTAATTGAACATAATATCCTGATTTATCTTTGACATATACTTTATTTTGTTGTTTAAGCAACTGATAGGCTTTTAAAACCGTTAATCGATGAACATTCATTTCTTCAGCTAATTTTCTTACAGAGGGAAGCTTATCCTCTTCCTGCCACTCATTGCGTTCAATCCGGTGTAAAACATAATCATAAACTTGTTTAAATAGATAATCATCATTGGTCATGTCCTTCCCCCATTTCTCCTTGATTGTACCACGATTCCTTATTGAACTGTTCTATTGATGATAATCTGTTCTATCCCCAACCTCCTATAATGGATAAAAAAGGAGGAATTGTTAATGGTGATGATTGGTTATTTGTTCATGTGTTTGATTTTTGGTACGACCTTTTTAGCAATAAAAATAGGGATAGATGCAGGTATTCCACCCTTTTTCTCTGCTGGACTTCGGTTTTTGATTGCAGGTTTTATTCTTTTTGGGTTCATGGTCTTGCGAAGAAAAACCACGATAGGTTTGTTATTTCGTAAGGAAATGCTGATTACAGGGATCGGTTTAACCTTTGGGACGTTTGCAACTTTATATTGGGCAGAACAATATGTGACGTCTGGTGCAGCCGCTGTGCTATCGGCTACCGGTCCGATGATAATTTTATTGATCCAAACGACCATATTGAAGAAGAAAGTGAATCAAATTTCTTTTATTGGATGCCTTGTAGGTGTTGTGGGAGTTGCTCTTCTCATTTTGCCAAGCTTTACTCTTCAGGGGGAACGGTACTGGTTAATGGGGTGTCTCTTGATTGTCATTGGCGAGGTATTTTATGCTTCTGGGGCCATTTATTCAAAACATGTGATGGAAAAATTTGAATCAGATTCCCCCATTGCATTAAATGCAGCCCAAATGATGCATGGGGGAATCTTACTCATTCTTTTGTCTCTTTTTACAGAGGATATACAGTTTACTAGCTTGACTAGTACAGCATCCATAGGCTCGTTTCTTTATTTAATAGTTTTTGGCTCAATGATAGGTCATACTCTTTTTTACTGGCTAGTCTCGAGGACCAATCCTGTTTTTCCGTCTACCTGGCTTTTTATTTCTCCTCTCATTGCGATGGTACTAGGTGTTTTGTTTTATCGGGAATATCTTTCTTGGGAATCAGGTATAGGTGCTTTAACGGTTATTTTAGGGACGATTCTGGTGCAGAGTGGCAATCGCCAAAGAAGGGTGCCTGTCACCACCCGAAGTATGACGAAATGACCATAGACCGGATTGTACTTGAATCCGGTCTTTTCTTAATATAGTCGTACCGTATCCCGGCCATTCCGAATAGAGGCCAAACTGGGTGAGTTGATTGAGTACATCCATCATATTCCGAATAAGCCCGGGGTTGTTTTGATAAGGTAGGTTCAAGGTTTAGCCGTATGTGTTTTTGTATAGGTTCATAATCTATAAAAATCGTAGTTAAAGGAATAATGGAAGATATTGTAGAATATTTACTTTGATTGGAACTTTTTAACTACTTGATAGAGGTGGATTTTTGATGCAGCAGAAATGCATTAAATCTATGCAAAAAAAGACGACGGAGGGATTAACGAATACAAAGAATATGTTCCAATGAAGTCACATGGTTTAGACATACAGTGACTTGTACTGTTCGCCTTTTTTTTGCTTTATTCAAAATAAAGGGTCGTGTGGAACAGCGTTGTGAAACAAGAAAATCCGAGTCGTGACAGGCACGGAATCTCAGGATCAGGCTTGTTTATTTTAAATTAGAAAGAATCGTTCTCTAAACGAAAACGATCGAATCTTTCTTTTAGTAACGGGCGGTATTGTGTATGATCTTTGTTGGATATGAAGCTTTTTCAAATATAAGGGAATTATTAGAAGCATTATGAATATATAAATAAAGGCAATAGCCTAATTTTTTAACAGGGGGAGTTTTTAAAGTGTCAAAAAAAGTTTTAATCCTAGCAGGAGATGCTGTAGAGGCATTGGAAATTTATTATCCGTATTTTCGTTGTCTTGAAGAAGGCATCGAGGTACAAATAGCAGCACCATCAAAGAAGAAGCTGCAAACAGTAGTCCATGACTTTATTGGATGGGATACTTATACGGAAAGCAAAGGATACTTAATTGAAGCACAGTTAGCTTTTGAAGATGTAAATCCGGACGAATTCGATGGGCTCATTATTCCAGGAGGACGGGCTCCGGAATACATTCGCTTAAATGAAAATGTTCCAAGAATCGTCGCGCATTTTTTTGAAGCAAATAAACCTGTGGGGGCCATTTGCCATGCAGGTCAGGTATTAACAACCGTTCGTCAATATTTGGAAGGTCGAGAATTGACCGCCTATATCGCCTGTAAGCCGGATGTAGAAGCAGCAGGGGCAACCTATATTACAAATCCTCTTCATGTTCAAGGCAATCTCGTTTCGGGGCATGCATGGCCAGATCTTCCGGGGTTCATGAAAGAGTTTATTAATCTATTAAACCAATAAGACTATTATCTGATTATCATTTAGTAATCTAGAAATAAGACATAATGGATACAGATTCAAGGGGCAGCTTGAGGAGTGGGCTGCCCTTTATTTTAGTTAGTATTTATCTCGAAAAGAAGTGTCAGCAATCCTGTCTACATAAAATTCACCGTTCAAATATTTGATTACAGAGACACTGCAATTATCATGGTGAGGATAACCGCTCATTTTTGCTAATTGCATTAAGTAGTTGCCTATTGTTACCCCATGTGAAAATACTAGGACATTTCCACCCTCATTTTTATGCTTATGAATGATTTCATCGATAGCAGAGCTTGTTCGTGAAAATAGCTGTAAATAGGATTCCCCTTCAGGTGCTGACATATTTATATCGTTAAGACTAAATAATGTCTCTAGGATATTCCCATATTGAGCTAGAATTTCCGTTTGTAATAGGGATTCCAAAACACCAAAGTTCATTTCCTTTAGACGTGGATCAGTAATGATGGGGATGTTTCGATGGCCAATGGCATACCTAGCCGTATCTACTACTCTCTGGCTTTCACTTGCGTATACTGCTTTAAATTCTATATCAGATAAACCGATTCCTACAGATTTAGCCTGTTCAATTCCTTTATCTGTAAGTGGTGAATCACAAAATCCCTGTAATCGCTTCTCTACATTAAAATGGGTCTCCCCATGCCGAACAAAATAAAGCTTCACTTCTTTTTCAGAGGACACGCGTAAACACCTGCTTTGTATTGGAATTAATTGATTGATAAAATAAATTTTACCACATCTTTCGAGTAGTTTGTTATTAAATAAACCAAGCATTTCCAGTCCAACCTAGGTTGTGAGGTATTATTTTTAGGAATTGTTTGTACGAAAAGGAGTTTTCTTTTGAAAAAAGTCTGGGCAAACATAAATGCGGTATTAATTGCAGATAATCCAAAGACATTTGTAACTAGAAGAATATCAGAAGCAAATCTTGAGTTTGGGGGGATTCGTGGGGATCGCCACTTTGGTATTACCAGTAAGGCTGATTCAAGGCAGCCGATGTATCCACGAGGAACAGAGATTCTAAACCGCCGCCAAATAACGATTGTGTCTGTGGAAGAATTAGACAGGATTGCAGAAGAATTAGGTGTTGAATCTGTTCTGCCTGAGTGGTTAGGGGCTAATGTATTGGTAAAGGGATTTCCGGAATTAACAAAACTCACTATGGGTTCACGTATCCTTTTTCCAAGTGGAGCAGGATTAATATGTATGGGTGAAAACCAGCCTTGTACCTTACCTGGTGATGAAATCCAAAAGCATTATGATGATCATGTGAAGTTATCCCTCCGTTTTGTACGTGCAGGTTATAAGCGGCGGGGGATCGTATGTGCAGTAGAAAGGCCTGGAATCATTTACGAAAATGATGAAGTCCAGGTTTTGGTTAATGATTTTAAAAATCCGATGCAATAAATAGAAGAGAATGAAACAATTCGATTGGTTGACTGTAAAAAATTGGACATAAAATATCAAATAACAGGCGAACAGTGACAGTACTGTTCGCCTGTTATATAGAATAAAGTTGTTCGTGGAACATCGTTGTGAAACAAGAAAATCCGGGGCGTGACAGGCACGGAAACTCAATGGTTTAGCCGTTTTTTAGCTGAATTTCGTTCTGCAGTAATTGGAATATGTTTCAGTGCTTTACCTAAGCCGTAGTAGGGCATATTTCCATAAATAGATTCATAAGATCGATTTTTTATTTGATAGGTTTCGTGGTAAATGCCAACAGCATCATTGTTTCCTACCTTTTTATTAAAATTTTCCCATGCACTCAAATGCTTCTCATTTTTTGCATAAGCGAGTAGGTCTTCCATTGAACGCCAATATTGAATCATTGCAGTCGTTCTAAGTCCGAAATAGCTTTCCATCGATAAAAATCCCAATTCATCTTTGTTCGTATAAAGCTCCTTAATCATCCCAGGCATTGCATTAAATACTGGTAACCACTTATGAAGTGCAAATCGCTTGTTAACTCTCATTCCAATGATAAAAACGACAATATCCTCTGTATTCTCAGTGGTATAACGCCCAGTATAGATATGTTTGGCCATTACTAATCCTCCTTAGTTAAAAACTTCTCAAGAGTAACCTCGCACCAGTCCATGGCTGCCTTCGTGGTCCTTTTTCCATAATCTAATGTAAACAACCAATACATTGAATCCTCCACGTTATCTTTGTGATTAACAATGGCCAGTTCGATCGATAAATAAGTTTGGTAACGCCCTTCTAACTTTTGCTTGTAATTCTGTAAAAGCAAGACCGTCTTTTCTCTGGACTGATAGCGGCCAAAAAACAATTTAAGCAAAATTTCATTTCGTTCAACAGGAAGTTGTTCTATGGGATGCTCCAACCAATTTTTTAAAGTTTCTATTCCTTTTGAAGTGAGGAAGTACTCATTTCTATCCGGCTTTCCTGGGTTTGATGAAGTACGAACTTCTGCTAATCCCTCTTGGACGATTAATTTAAGAGTTGGGTATATTTGACCATAACTTATCTTCCAGAAATGATTTAAGCTCTGATCAATGAGCTGTTTAATGGCGTAACCAGATTTGCAGTCAGTGGTTAAAATTCCTAAAATCGCATAGAGTGTATCGTTATAATTTTTCAAATGTCCTCACCTATCTAAAAGATATATAACCTTTAGATATATATTATTAAATAAACTAAAAAAGAACAGGTAAAGTTTTCGGAATAGGAAAATAATTAAAGTTTGGTATATATGGACAGAAAAACTAATTAATCGTTTTGATTTTTGATAAGTTATGCTAATAGAGAGTGAGTGCCGCTGTATGGGTTCATAATCTATAAAATTCGTAGTTAAAAGCTAAATTAATAGTCAAGTATGGTGATGAAAGAGGGGTATATTTTTGAACAAGGGATGGAACCGATTTGGTTTATCGAAAAAGAAGAACAATCAATCGAAATGAGTAAAATTGCCTTAGTGCTGTGGGATGCGGAATTATCGATTTCTTCAAAACCAAAGAAGATAAAAAGTGGGAAGCGATGCTTGCTGACCTAGTCAAGGATAAACTGTTATTCATGAGGTACAAGAATTAACCAAGAATTTATCATTAAAGTTGTTTAACAGTTATCATTCTATAATTGTGAAAACAAGAAAAAAATACCTAATGAATCTGCGATTTTAAATATATATTGGGTGGTTTAAAAATTTACCAATAAAAGATGTACCAAAAGGAACTTTTGGGGCATTTTTTGTGCTTGTATTTGCTTTTATCAAGAAATGAGTAATGAATAATAAATTTGAAAAGATTATATAGAAGGTATGAAACGGATCCTAAACATTATAACGTTATATTGACTCGAGTGGAATTACGTGGTAACCTACTCTTGTAAGAAAAACAAAAAAGGTAGATGTAACCGTATACAAGTACCCATTTTATTAGGTTTACCGAAAAGGATGAGGGAAATGAAAGATTGTTTTGTATTACAGAATGTAAAACTAGTCAATGGAAGTTCTGTAGACATCAAAGTAGAAAATAAAAAAATCCAAAACGTTGTTCCGGCGGGAACTGGAAATGGCGGGAAGGCAATTGACTTTAAGCATAAAGTAATTGTTTCCAGCGGCTGGATTGATATGCATGTCCATGCCTTTCCTGAATTTAATCCATATGGGGATGAAGTGGATGAGATTGGCTATAAAACAGGAGTAACAACGATTGTTGATGCCGGCAGTACTGGCGCTGATCGTTTGCCAGACTTAGTAAACAGCTGTAAAAAGTCGAAGACGAATGTTTTTGCCTTTTTAAATATTTCACGAATTGGTCTAAAGCGAATCGATGAACTAACCGACCTTTCTTGGCTGGATGAAGATGCTTTAAAAGGAGCCATAGCCGAACACAAAGATTTTATTATTGGACTGAAAGCTAGGATTAGTAAAAGTGTCGTGGGTCCAAATGGAGTAGAACCATTAAAAATGGCCCGGAAATTTTCTAAGGACACTGAGTTGCCGCTGATGGTTCATATTGGTTCAGGGCCACCGGATATTAATGATGTCCTCGATTTACTTGAGAAAAAAGACATTATCACCCATTACTTAAATGGGAAAGCCAATAATTTATTTGATGAAGCTGGGAAACCTCTTCCGAAGCTGCTGGATGCCATTAAACGGGGAGTACATTTGGATGTTGGCCATGGAAACGCTAGCTTCTCTTTCCAAACGGCAGAGCAGGCGAAAGAGTATGGTATTCACTTCGATACGATCAGCACGGATATCTATCGAAAAAATCGCTTGCACGGCCCAGTTTATAGTATGGCCAGTGTACTATCTAAATTTTTGTATTTAGGATATCCCTTAAAAGAGGTCATTGATGCCGTTACAGTTAAAGCGGCAGACTGGTTGAATAAGCCGGCACTCGGAAGAATTTCAGTCGGAGATTTAGCTAACCTCACATTATTTTCTATAGAGGATGAAGTGACTCAGTTGATGGATTCTGAAGGAGAAGAACGAACAGCAGAGCAGAATATTGTCGTAAAAGGAGTGGTAATCAATGGAGAATACATTGAATGCTAAATATGGTTTGAAAAGGGTTATCAATGCAAGCGGGAGGATGAGTATTTTAGGTGTTTCAGCTCCCACAGACACCGTAATGGAGGCCA
The DNA here is from genome assembly GCF_041106275.1 of Neobacillus sp. BF23-41. NCBI lineage: Bacteria > Bacillati > Bacillota > Bacilli > Caryophanales > Bacillaceae > Neobacillus > Neobacillus sp. BF23-41. Next base: position 35,009 of record NZ_JBGBPR010000010.1, on the reverse strand, counting down.
TGAAAATAGGCGGGCAAAATTATGTTGAAATCGCTGATTTAGTCGATAAAGCAGGACAGCATATCGCTGGGCTGCTTCAATCAGAGGCAGCGGTTGTCGTGAACTCAGCATCGAGTGGAATCGCTCTTTCGGTAGCAGCAATCGTGACTGAAGGAAACAGACGAAGAAGCGAAAGACTTTATCAAGAAACGATTCAAAAAAATGAAATCATCATGCTGAAGGGCCATAACGTTCAATACGGGGCTCCGGTGGAAACGATGGTTTTCCTCGGCGGCGGAAAATTAGTGGAAGTCGGTTATGCCAATGAGGGCAAAGCGGAGCACATTGCCGATGCAATTACTGAAAATACGGCGGCGATTCTTTTCGTTAAATCCCACCACGCTGTTCAAAAAAATATGATTTCGGTTGAAGAAGCATGGGAAGTGGCGCAAGCGAATCATGTTCCATTGATTGTCGATGCAGCTGCGGAGGAAGATTTAAAGAAATATGTACAAGTGTCCGATTTAGCGATTTATAGCGGCTCGAAGGCGATTGAAGGTCCAACGTCTGGTATCGTTGCCGGAAAACAAAACTATATCGATTGGCTTAAGGTTCAACTGCACTGCATTGGCAGAAGCATGAAAGTCGGTAAAGAAACAACCTTTGGACTTTTGCAGGCTTTGGATGAGTATTTTGTCAAGATCGACAATAGCGAAAAGGAAAAAGCCAGTCTGGCTGTTCTCAAATCACTTGAATCCATTGACGGTGTAAAAGTAACGATTGTACAGGATGAAGCGGGACGTGCCATTTTTAGAGCTCGGATTCAGATTGATCCGGCTGTGACCAAAACAACTGCGAAGGAAGTAAATGACCAGTTAAGGAATGGTGAAATTGCGATTTATACCCGTGATTACGGAATTCGACAGGGCTTTTTCGATCTTGATCCACGACCATTACAGGGTGACGACATTTACGTAATTGAAGCCCAATTAAGAGCCATTTTAGGAGGAAGCGAACAATGACAAACATCGAAAAACGTTTTTATCACAACCGAGTCGCATTGAATGTGCTGGCTAATAGTATTGAAAATGCCATCGAAGTTTTTGAAGCGGCGGAAGGTCATGTATTAGTCGGAGTCCTTTCCAAGGATTATCCTACGGTAGAGGCTGCTGTGACAGCGATGAAGGAATATGGGGCAGCGATTGATGAAGCCGTATCTATTGGCCTTGGCGCTGGGGATAATAAACAAGCAGCAGTGGTAGCGGAAATCGCTAAATTTTATCCAGGTAGTCATATCAATCAAGTGTTTCCTGCTGTCGGGGCAACACGTGCCAATTTAGGGGAGAAAGAGAGCTGGATCAATTCTCTTGTATCACCAACTGGAAAAGTAGGGTACGTAAATATTTCTACTGGTCCTGTAAGTGCGGCAGTTGGTGAAACAGCCATTGTTCCAATCAAAGCGGCGATTGCCTTAGTGCGGGATATGGGAGGAAATGCCTTGAAATACTTCCCGATGAAAGGCTTAAAGCATGAGGAAGAGTTCCGTGCCGTTGCACAAGCTTGCGGTGAAGAAGGGTTTGCCTTAGAACCAACTGGAGGCATTGATTTAGATAATTTTGAGACCATTTTAGAAATTGCATTGGAAGCAAAAGTGCCTAAAATTATTCCTCACGTTTATTCTTCTATTATTAATAAGGAAACTGGAAAAACAAATCCGGATGATGTGAGGACACTACTCGCCATTACTAAAAAATTGGTTGAAAAACATGCCTAAACAAATTGTTGCATTCGGTGAAGTAATGATGCGTTTGCAGGTGCCGGGATATGAATTACTGACTCAGGCTAACACATTACAATACTCTTTTTCAGGCACGGGAGTTAACGTTGCTTCTGCGATGACCAAGCTAGGCTATGATGGCTATCTTGTGACGAAATTACCAGAGAATCCTTTAGGTGATGCAGCCCTTTCTTTCTTAGGGCGATTGGGAATCAATCGGAAATTTGTTTGTAGAGGCGGAAAATATCTTGGGTTGTATTTTTTAGAAAATGGTTTTGGACATCGGGCTAGCCGGGTTACCTATACCAATCGCCTGGAAAGCAGCTTTAATACCGCCCATGTTTCGGATTATGATCTGGATTTGATTGCCGAACAAACAGATATCATTCACTTTTGCGGTATTACGCTTGCCATGACCGATGGTGTCCGTGCTAGTATGAAAGAGCAGGCTAAAAAGGTAAAAGAAAAAGGTGGATTGGTTTGTTTCGATTGTAATTACCGCCCTTCCTTATGGGAGGGAGGGTACAGTGAGGCGAAACCTCATTATGAAGACATGCTGGCTTTGGCTGATATCGTCATGATGAATGAAAAAGATGCAATGTATATTTTAGGAATGGAGACAGCAGAAATCTCCCGAGAGGAACAGCTGAAAGACCTCATTCCTAAGGTAGCAAAACACTTCGATATTCAAACGATTGCGGGAACACACCGAGGGATTAATAGTGATAATACCCATTCTATACGGGGATATTTGTATAAAGATGGGCAGTTTCACTTCTCAGAAAAGATTTCTTTTTCCGTATATGATCGAATTGGAGCCGGAGATGCTTTTACTAGCGGGATTTTGCATGGCGAGCTGACTGGATTTTCACCTGAGAAAACAGTCCGGTTTGCAGCTGCAGCAGGAATGCTGGCCTGCACCATTGTTGGAGATACCCCGATGTCGACGGAAGCTGAGATCTTGTTCGCCATGGCCGGAACCATTGATGATATAAAGAGATGAAGGAGCGAGTAGGGAATGAATGTGAATCGAAAAAAGGGACCTATGTACTTACAAATAAAAGAAATATTGAAGGATCGTATTTTACATGGTGTTTATGCAATTCACACGAACATTCCCTCCGAGCCTCAATTAGAAGAAGAATTTAATGTAAGCAAAATTACTATACGGAATGCCATTAAAGAACTGGTTCAAGAAGGATATCTGGAGAAGAAAAGTGGTAAAGGAACAAAGGTCATCGCGAATGTATCGTCTGCGAAGCTTTCAAAAGGGAAACGCTTTACGGAACTATTAGTAGAAGAAGGCCACCACATCACCAAAAAGGTGTTAAATATTAAAAAGGCTGAATTGTCTCCAAACTCGGAACTTTATTCTTTATTTGGAAGCCATTGTGTCCAAATTGAACGACTCTACTTATTGGACAACGAGCCCTATATTCATTTCACTCATTACATCTTATTAGACATAAGTGAGGAAGAATTAGAGGATGTCAATATCGGATCTTTGTACCGCTTTTTAGAAGAGCAAAACATTAGACTGGAATCATTCCGAGATGAGTTTGCCGTTTCGATTGCACCTAGTCATGTTAGTGAAAAATTAAACGTAGAAAAAGACACAGTGGTGTTAAAAAGAATTCGTCGTTCCTGTGATGATGAAGGAAATGTACTGGAATATAGCGCGGGTTACTATAATACAGGTAAACAAAATTATATTGTTAATTATAATGATTCCATTCAGTAACCCATTTTTTTGAATAGTATGTAAGCGATTTCTTAGGGGAGAGTGAGAAAATATGAGTTTATATTTAATAGGTATTACGTTAGCAGCCATTGTGATCGTTATTTTAGGAGTATCGTGGTGGAAATGGCATGCATTTATCAGTTTAACTGTCGCCGGCCTGTTTCTAGCTGTTTTTTCTGGCGTACCAATGGACAAGATTGTCACAGCCTATGAAACGGGAGTGGGCGCTGTCCTTGGACATCTGATTGGAATTTTAGCGTTGGGAACCATCTTAGGTAAAATGATGTCTGACTCAGGTGCGGGCATGCAAGTAGCCGATTTCTTTATCAAAAAATTCGGTGTGAAATATCTACCATGGGCGATGCTTCTTTCTGGTTTTATTATTGGTATTCCTGTGTTTTTTGAGGTTGGTCTAGTAATCTTGCTGCCTTTGGTTATTTCGATTCGCAAATCTACTAAACAAAACATTCTTTTAATTGGTATTCCGGTGCTTGCCGGATTGTCGATTGTGCACGGATTAGTTCCTCCGCATCCTGGTGCGATGACAGCGATTGGCATTTATAATGCAAACTTAGGACATGTAATGCTTTATTCATTAATTATTGCTTTTCCAACTGCCGTCATTGCAGGACCTTTATTTTCAAAATGGATTCAAAAACGGGTAACTCCTGTTGGAGAACCGGAATTAATCCGCGTGGTGACAAAGTCAAGCGGGTTACCAAGTACAGCGATTTCGTTTTTCATTATCTTGCTGCCTGTTATATTAATTATGTTAACGGTAATTGCCCCATATCTTTCACTGCCAGGTGCTATTGAAAAATTTCTATTGCTTATTGGCAGTCCGGTTATTGCTTTACTAATTTCATGTTTTGCAGCCTATTTCTTCTTGGGCTTCCGCCAGGGTATGGACAGGACGTTAATTAAAAAATTAACGGAAGAATGTTTATTGCCATTAGCTTCGATTATTCTCATAATTGGGGCAGGCGGAGCATTCAAGCAAATTCTAATTGAAAGCGGTGTAGGGACAGCGATTGCAGCAATGTCCGAGCAAATGTCCTTATCACCGATTGTCCTAGCCTTCCTAGTTGCGGGATTAATCCGAGTCGCTACCGGTTCAGCAACTGTTGCGCTAACAACCGCAGCCGGAATTGTTTCTCCAGTAGTGGAGCATATGTCAGGTGTTAACCTAGAATTATTAGTTATTGCTACTGGTGCAGGTTCATTAATGCTTTCACATGTTAATGATGCCGGTTTCTGGTTGGTAAAAGAATATATGGGATTGACTGTTAAAGAAACATTCAAGACATGGACAGTTATGGAAACACTCCTTTCTTTCGTCGCCTTTATTCTAGTTTTAATTTTGGATGTATTTGTTTAAGGTTAACTTTGTCGAAATGCGAACAGTGCAATTGCACTGTTCACATTTCCACAAAATCTAATAAACTTCCGGGCGTGACAGGCACGAGAATGTTGCACCTAAAGATAAGATAGTATCTTTATAAAATGTTGATATTCCCTTCAATCGTTATTACTGCTGTTCCAGCTACGTCAATGATTGGTTCATTATTTTCAGAATGAATCGTTATATATAATGTACCCGGTCTGCCAATTGCATGACCTTGACCTATTTTAAGTTGATGAGGTTGCTTTTTTGAAAGAAATCCTTCTAAAAACAAATACCCGGCTAATGCACCATTTGCTGCACCAGTTACAGGATCCTCATTGATTCCGATACCAGGGGCGAAATCCCTTGTATAAATATCAAACTCCCCATTTGTATCAAAGGTAAATAAATGAGTGGTTGAAATATTATGCTCCCGATTCATGCTGCCTAACTCTTTTAGTTGCGGCTCAGCTAAATCAATGGCTTTACGTGTTTTCACTGGAACAAGAAGATGCCAGTTTCCAGTATTGCTTAGTTTAATTGGATATCTTTCATCTAGATCAGTTGTTTGAATACCGACTAGTTGGGCAAGCGTGTCTTTATTGATTTCGATTTCTTTGACCTTTGGAGCGACCTGGGTCATAGAAACACTAATAAGTTGATTGTTTTCTTTTATCCATTTTACTGGAATCAGTCCTACGTTGGTTTCAAATACAATCTGATCAGCTTTATTTAACCAATTGTATTTGGTTCCAAGTAACCAGGAAAGACCAATTGTTGCATGGCCGCAAAAATTGATTTCCTCAAGCGGTGTAAAATATTTTACTTTAAAATCTGCATGTGGATGAGAAGAAGGCATTAAAAAAACAGACTCTGGAAGGTTCAATTCATTTGCAATTTTTTTCATGTCTTCCTCCCTTAAATTTTTCGCATCGGGAATAACCCCCGCAGGATTTCCACCAAACGATACATCAGTAAAAGCATCAATATGGTAAACCGGGATTTGTTTCATGTTTCTCCTCCTTGAAATGATCTTTTGTACTTTAATCATATGCACTAATTTTGTATAAGTAAAATGAATATTATGAATTGAATACATGGGAAATTTTCATATAAATCTATCTCAAGAATAAATACGTGCCCCCTATTTTAGATAAATTAAGGAGGAAACCATGTCGCTTTTTCAATTTGAAGTATTTCTTAAGGTTGTAGACACTGGAAATTTTACGAAGGCTGGCGAAAATTTAGGACTCACACAATCTGGTGTCAGTCATAATATATCTGCTTTGGAGTCAGAACTGGGGATTATTCTTTTAAATAGAGGCAGAAATGGAGTTTCATTGACGGATGCAGGAAAACGGATTATTGGACATATGAGAAATATAGTTTCAGAGTCGGAACAGATTAAACAAAAGACGGCTGCTATTCTTGGGATAGAAATGGGTAAAATCAAGATAGGAAGTTTTCCAAGCACTTCAGCTAAATTATTGCCTGGCATTATATCTTATTTCAAAAGCAGGTATGAAGGGATTGAGTTGGAGCTATATGAGGGGAGCTATGACGAAATTACTGAATGGGTAGAAAATGGAGTTATTGATATTGGATTTGTATCGTTGCCGGTTAAAAGGTTGGAGACGATCCCTCTTTTAAAAGATAAATTAGTTGTGCTATTACCTAGCGATCACCCTTTCCGTGAACATAGGTCCTTAACCATAGAGCAGTTATCGCAGGAACCCTTTATCATGCCAAAGGCAGGCTGTGAGGTGCTGGTCAAGAAAAGGTTTCAATCAAATGGATTACAGCCTAATATTCATTTTGAGGTGGAAGATAATCAAACCATAATTTCAATGGTTCAAGAAGGACTGGGGCTAACAGTGATTCCTCAATTAACATTACCAAATTGGTTAACACAAGTTTCTACTGTTGAACTTGTTCCTGAAACCTATCGTACTATTGGATTAGCAGTAAAGTCTAGGAAGGATTGTACGCCTGCTGTAAAAGAATTCATAATTGCCTCGCAGAAATTTGTGAAAACAAATAGCGAAAATAACAAACCCTATCTCTAGGATTACAAAGTTCCTAGGACAGAGGAAGTAGTAAGTTATATATATATTTTAGTGCAAAGTTTGACTAAAGAAATAATGATGGATTGGAGGCCAAGGATGATGGCTGAAATTAAATTTGAAATAAAAGAGACTATTGGGGCAATTTCACAGTCCCCAAAAGGCTGGAGCAAAGAACTAAATCTGATTAGTTGTAACGGAAAAGAGCCCAAATATGATTTACCTGACACTCCGCACGCATAAATGCGGCGGGTTCTATTATCTAAGCTTCTACTTACCTCTCTCTAGCGCCATTCTAAGAATGCCTAGGTACAACAATAAGTCACTCACTTAGTTCATAGAATCTTTCTTAAACAAACAACCTGACGGTTGTTTAGCGTTTGGTAGGTAGGTCACACCTGATATTCTAGTTTAAGATACTTCAATCCCCATGCTAAAAATGGTAGGCATAGATAATTTTAAACGGCTAATTTCTAAATCATGATTCTTGATAAAGTTTTCAAAAGTTTCAGCGCATAAATCTTTGTCAATTTTGTCTAACGTTGTATTTATATTTTTTATTAAAAATGCGGAATACAAATCCCGTTGAATAGTAAAATTACCTACTTGGCTCCATCGTTGATGGAGTTTTTTCTTTTGGAAATCATCGGTTTCATGGTTATATTGACTTGCCTTAGCTGTCCAAGTATTTATTTGATGAAAATTAGCACCTAAAAATTTACACTTGTATTCCAAAATAGAAACTAACAATGCGGGAGCTTTGTTTGCGATTGATTTCCCGAATCTCTTTTTACGTTGAAACCTACCGGTTTTCTCACTTATTTTGGTTTCCTTTGCTCGTTTTTGAAGTGCTTGATAGTTCATCGTTTCAACAAAAAACTCATTTCCTGTAGCTAAAATAATATTGGCTAACTGGCAATGAGATTGTCTCCGCTTCGCTGCTTGTTTTCGTTGGATATCTTGTATTTTATTGCGCAATTTAATGTAGTTGTTAGAAAAATTCCATCTATCGAGATTTTCTTTTTTAAAGGTTCCATCAGGATTGAATTTATTAGGGTTTGTGTAACGTTTGGAACGGTCCATTTTTCGTAAAATCAAACGTTTTTCGTTTTCGAGGTTATCTAATTCGGGTGCTAGTTCTCTCAACAACGCAACTTCATCCGAGGCTACAGCCATTGTTTGAGTGCCAGGATCTATGCCCGTTCGACCTTTTCCCAATCGTACTTTAAACAAACCAGTAGCTTTATCTCGTTTGCGTGGCGGTATTCCTTTCATAATTAATTGCACAAAGTATCTCATTTTCCCACGAATCATTTTACGAATAATACGACAGTATTTAATGTTTTTAAGGTTTTTTAAAACTTCTTTGGCGTAAATATCCATCGATTTGACCGTAACTGACACTTTCGTACCCATAACGTTTATGAAATATTTACTACCTTCTTTACGGAACGTAATGCCTGACTTATTTGTTTTCCCTTCAATAGAAGTCATAGATCCATATTTTTTAAAATGTACTTTTTTTCCGTTTCCATAACGTTTTTTTTGGTAAGAACCCCAGGCACGGCTGGCTAACTTTTGAGCAGTGTTAATATCTAATACGCCTTCAAAATGACGTTTCGTTGGTGCGACAAAATCATGAATTGCGTATTCAGATAATCCAATAGAAAATTCAATTTCTTTTTGCTTATTATACAAAGATCGAAGTTCCTTTTCTAAAAATTTTATCTCTTTCTTGTTCTTTAACATTTTAATTTTACTATTAACGGCTTTTATACATCTCTTGTTTTTTCGGTATTGTTTGTTGTCTTGAACCAATCTGTGCCTTTTTAATATTTCACTCAAACAAGCATTTTGAATTTTTCGAGAAACTTCAAAGATTTTATCAAAAGAAATAATATGGAAATCTGTTGTATTCATCGGCAAAGTTAATACAAAACTAGATTCTTCATAATTTGACATCTCTCGAAACCTCCGAACATTAGTTCTGTTTTAAGTATATCAAAACAAACAGAAATCTTCCAATAAAATCTTTATTAATTAATAAATAAAACTGAATTCCTCCCCATACTTGAAAGTAGGGGCTTCCTTCGGTATGTTTTTTGGTGAACATTTTGTTGGTTTCTATTGGAATGCTCGCCCTATCATTCGCCCATACTACTATGGGTGATGCAAAATGCCATGTCAAAAAAGTGACGATTTACGGCGATTAGTGGAAGAGGCAAAAAGATATACAAAAGATGGCAAGGTTGCTGACTATATTCCCGAGCTGGCTAAAGCAAATCCAGGTGATTTGTCTATTGCTATTAATTATCCTGACGGAAGATGTTTCTCAGCGGGAGATATTGATAAAAAGATGACGCTCCAAAGTATCTCAAAGGTTATCAGCTTAGCTCTTGTTTTAATGGAAAGAGGTTTTCATTATGTATTTGAACGGGTTGGGATGGAGCCTACTGGAGACCCCTTTAATTCGATTGCCAAATTAGAAACAATGGCACCAGCTAAACCGTTAAACCCGATGATCAATGCAGGGGCACTTGTGGTGACTCATATGATTAAAGGGGATTCAGTAGAGGATCGGTTTAATCGGTTATTAGGCTTTATCCGGGAATTGTCGGGCGACCCTTCGGTTGGATATAGTGAGAAGGTAGCCCGATCCGAATTTGAATCTGCTGATTTAAACCGGGCATTATGTTATTTTCTCAAACAGCATAAAATCATCACTGAAGATGTTGAAACATTATTGGATTTATACACAAAACAGTGTGCTGTCGAAATGAATTGTTTGGATTTAGCGAGAATCGGCATGATTTTTGCGATGGATGGAGTGGATCCTCTTAACGGAAAACGGTTTATGCCCGACGATGTAGCAAGAATTTGCAAAACTTTTATGGTTACGTGTGGAATGTATAATGCATCGGGCGAATTCGCCATAAAAATAGGTATTCCGGCTAAAAGTGGTGTATCAGGCGGAATCATGGGGGCTGTTCCTGGTAAATTTGGAATTGGAATTTTCGGGCCTGCATTGGATGAAAAAGGGAACAGTGTTGCTGGACTTAAACTTTTGGAACTTTTATCAAGAAATTATCGACTGAGTATGTTTTAAGGTAAAGCTGAAGTAATGGAAGCTGTCAGAAAATACAATTGTTATATGACGGATTTTATTAAATAACTAGTGGATTCCCAGTATTATATCGAATGGTCAAAGACTCCTGACCCGAACCTGCCACTGTTCCCTCAAATGGGAATATGTCTAATAAATGAAGTGTATCAAAAAGGACCAGGTTTGGTCCTTTTCCTTTTTATTATTATCAATAACAAGAGACAAGTTAAATTAATAATTGATACATGCAAGTTGTTTTGAAACTATGCTACCATATATCTGTGTTGCTCTACCGTAAAGCATGGACACATTATGAAGCCATGAAATACTTAAATGAAATGAAAGGAAACTATTACATGAATTTTCAATCTGTTGTTGCTAATGTTCCTGATTATAAAGCTTTTCTGACTGTAGATGAAATGGATGAGAGCTGCAGGAAGCTTGCTAATGAGTTTCCCGATCTCGTTACCGTATTTGAGGCTGGAAAATCTCGAAAGGGACATTCGATTTTATGTATGAAAATTGGAGATGGTCCAAAGAATGCTTTATGCTTTGCCTGTCCTCACCCTAATGAACCTATTGGTGCCATGACACTCGAGTACTTTTCTCGTGCTTTGGCTGAGAATGACGAATTACGAGAAGGATTAGGCTTTACATGGTACATGATTAAATGTATCGACCCTGACGGTGTTCGTCTAAATGAAAACTGGTTCAAAGGGCCGTTTAATGTGTATACCTACACGAAAAATTATTTTCGGCCAATCGGCTATGAACAGGTGGAATGGACTTTTCCGATTGATTACAAAGAGCTGCATTTTCACAACCCGCTACCTGAAACCCAAGCTTTAATGACATTAATACAAGAGATAAAACCAGAGTTTATGTATTCCCTCCATAATGCAGGGTTTGGGGGAGCTTATTGGTACATAACACAAGATCTGCCAGAGCTGTATGAAAGTTTGAGGGATTCAGCTATTAAACAAGGTATCCCCTTAAATTTAGGAGAGCCTGAAGAACCTTTCATAACGAAATTTTCTCCAGCTATCTTTAAAAATATGACAATTGCTGAAGCTTATGATTTCATAGAAAAATTTAGCGGTGAAAAGCCAAATATAAAAAATGGAACTTCGAGTTCAGACTATGCATCGAGCGTAGCAGACTGTGTAACTCTTCTTACTGAGCTGCCTTATTTTTTTGATTCTCGAATTGAGGATTTGGGTGAGGGGGAAATCACACGGAAAGAAGCCATTTTACAGGGGGTAAAACAATCACAAGCTCATTTTGCCCGCCTAGATAAGCTGCTAACAGAAGTCCGCCCTTATATCTGTGAAGAGAACCCATTTGTAAAACTGGTAGAAGAAGTGATTCAGTATATTAGAGAAGGCAGTGAGGCCAAAATCAATTGGGCTGAAAGTAATCCTGAATTTGAAAAAAATGCTTCCATGGCAGAGATTTTTGATAATTTACAAGCTGCAAAGTTTTACAATGGCTTGTACTTAGGTTTAACCGTTCGTACTTGTGAATATGAAATCGAACGGCTTAGGCAGCAAAAAAATAAAGAAGAAATCGCAATGAGCAAACTTATGGAAACCTGTGAGAAAGGTGAACAGTTCTTAGTAGACTATTGCGGAAATCTAGAAATTGAGCTTGATTATAAGGCGATTCCGATTCAAAAGCTTGTACGTATTCAAGTAGAGAGTGGACTGATAGTGGCTAATTACATTCGTAATAATCGATAAACATAAACACTGAGGAACCAGTTACATTGCTAGAATAAGGAAGGGGAGTATAGTAATGCCGGTACCTAATCTTACATGTAAAGATAAAATTGAAACAGAGGATGAATTACGTTCTATTATAGGGGAACCGAGTGAACTAGTTAGAAAAAAGGTGATTTCCTATGTAGACGATCATTGTAAGGATTTTATTTCCCGCTCTCCTTTTCTAGTGATCTCTACATCTGATGCTTCTGGATATTGCGATGTTTCACCTCGTGGAGACATGCCTGGGTTTGCTCTTGTACTTGATGAAAAGCATATCATTATTCCAGAACGGCCAGGGAATAAAAGAATAGATACAATGCGGAATATTTTATCCAATCCAAAGGCAGGTCTTCTTTTTCTGATTCCTGGACTGGGGGAAACATTAAGAGTAAATGGAAAAGCATACTTGGTGAAAGATGACATTCTCCTTGAACGAATGGCCCATCATGGAAAGAAACCCTTGGTTGGAATCTGCATTGAAGTGGAAGAATGCTTTATTCATTGTGCGAAAGCGATGAAACGTTCAGGCCTTTGGGAACCAGAAACATGGAGTGAAAAGGATTCACTGCCAAATGCAGCAAAAATCCTAATAGACCATACGAAAATTCCCGACATGACCGAAAAGGAACTAAACAAAGCGCTCCAAGTAGATTATTTGACCGAACTCTACTAAAGAAAGGTAGAGCGGTTCTTTTTGTGCCAGACGTGTCCCGATCCTAGGTGCCTGTCCACTCAGAGATGATATTGTGAGGATGGGCACTTTTTTGGAGAGTTCAAATAAGGCGAACAGTGACTGACACTGTTCGTCTTGTCTGTCATTTACTTGTGTAAAATCTATGATTATATGATTCGAAATAAATTAGTCGAAAATCCATTATCTGATTCTGCTTGTAACTTTTTGGATTAATCCTTTTGCAGTTGACGCTTTTACCCATTTAGGGTATTCCTGCATCAATAAATCATATAACTCATTGTCAGAAATGGATTGAGGATCTTCTACACTGAAGAAATCAGCATTATCTATGTACCGACCTGATAGGTTATCAAGTTCTTCTAAGAATGAAAAATCGGATTGAAATGCTCGAAGGAATCCCCGCTTTTTAGTCCCTTTGTTAGATTTTCCAATCGCCATGAATTGCCAGAATAGAGGCTCGAAGGATGAGCTTTGGATATGATGGATCGTTTCTTGTTCATCAAAGGTAGCACCATCCGTTACAAACATAACATAAATTGGTACATCATTTGAAAGCGGCTTGTTCCGTTTGGACGCTGATCCAAAATAATGCTGGCGTATCATTTTCATTGCCTTTCCGTAATAAGTGCTCCCCTCTAATGGGTGTCTCTTAATAAGTTTATTAACAAATCCGTTAAAGTTATCAATGGTCAATTCTCCAGCATCATGTGCCTTAGCTCCAAACAAGAAGATATCTATGGAGCCATCGTCATCAAACCGGGTGCCTAAAGCTAGTATCCGTTCTGCAAATTCTTGTATTTTTCCGGAGCGGTAAAGGGCTGACATGGAACCCGATATATCCAAACAAAGTGCAACCTTTGCATTATGGTTTTGCAAGCCCACTTTTTCTAAAGAGATGACTGCTTTTTTAGAAAGTTCGAGTATTTTTGGTGCTTGTTTCTCCATCTTCTTTTCAAGCAATATCTTTTTATTATTGATCGGTGGTGAAGGAGGTGGAGGTGTTGCAGCAGTCATTGTAGGTGGAGGTGCTGGCTGGGACTGTTCTTCTGCGACCTCTCCGCCAAAATCCTTCAAAAGTGCTGCAAGCCCGCCATCAAACCCACGGCCTACCGATGAAACTCTCCAAAGATCTTTATAATATATTTCAGTAATAATGATGGCTTTTTCATTCATGAAGTCACTGCTATTAAAGGAATATTCCATGATTGATAGACCGTTTGCTTTAATATTAAGAGAACCAGATGAAATAGTTCCCATTGTTCCATCGCCATCGATTGTGGCAGTAAATACTAGATATTGTGAGGATGATGGAAGCTTTGATAAGTCGATATGGTATGTACCTTTTCCGCTGCTATGCGCTTGAAGTTGGATTTCGTTAAAGGGAGAGTGCAGTTGGTTATAGAAAATCATATATCGATCATCTATTAGTTTTTTGTCAGCGTTCAAACCGAAACAAGTAACATCAATATCAAATTTCGAATTAACGTTAATCTCGACCTGCAATTGAAGGGCAGGGGTAAAATCGATTAATTTAACTTTTTCTCCCCGAATTAATGTTTTCATAATTTCCTCCTTAAAATTGTTGTAATGGACAAATGTTCAATAGCTTTTAAGTGTTGGCTAATATTTCCTTTTTCACTATAATCATATATTGGTAGAAGGATATCAAGCAACCGAAAAATGAAAAAACTTATAGTGTCATGAACCTAAAAGTCACCTAAACAGATAAATGCTTTCACACAAAAAAGGGTGAAAAATCACCAAAACTGCAAAAAGCGCCCTCAAAAGTGAAAAATGGTTATTCGCTTTACTCCGCCAATCTCGCTATCGTAGAAGTACTTAGACGAGGGCTTTTACATAAAGCCCTCGCAAAGGACAAGGTGATGAAAATTATCATAAACTTTTCACATTTTAATGAAAAACATATGACCGTTTTCTTCATTTAACACTATATGAATTATGAAGGAATTTATTAGAAGAAAGGCAGTGGTTGAGGATGGCAAAGTTTAGAATGGTTCGCACTGATTTTTGGAAAAATCCGATGGTTTCAGAAGAGATGACTCCAGAGGATAGTGGATCTTTTTATTTACACCTAAATATAGTACAATTTTCACATATCCAATAAATAACATTATAGTTATAGATAGTAAACATTTAGTCAGGAGCAAACCAATGGAAGCGGTAGAAAAGAAATTAATCGTAAATTCCGACAAGGGTAATCTATTAAGAGAGTTAGTAAAATCGATGAATGAGTGTGAGCGGTTTTATTTTAGTGTCGCATTTATTAACTTCAGCGGTCTTCAACTTCTCCTAGATCCATTAAAGGAAGCCGAGTCAAGGGGCGTAAAAGGAAAGATTATTACTTCCACGTATCTCAATTTTACAGATGCAAAGGCTCTAGAGAAAATTAGAGAGTTCAATAATGTCGAGTTAAAGGTTTTTGTTACGGATAAAGAGATTGGTTTCCATACGAAAGCATACATATTTGAGTACCAAGATAGCTACAAAGTGATAATCGGCTCCTCGAATATCACTCAAAGCGCTCTGAAAAGCAATATTGAGTGGAATGTTGAGATAGTAACAAAAGAGGATGCCCGCTTTATACAGGATGTTTTAAAGGAATATGATTATCTTTGGAATATGAGTGAAGAAGCGGATCAGGATTTCATAAGAAGGTATGAAGAATTCCTTAAGAGTCTCAAAAATAGCCAAGTAACTCATCAAATGATTTATGAAAACAAACAATATATTGTCCCTAATAGAATGCAAAAACGGGCAACTGAGAATTTAGAAAGACTGAGAAGCTTTGGGGAGAAAAAGGCTCTTGTGATCGCAGCAACCGGTACAGGAAAAACGTATATGTCGGCTTTTGATGTAAAGAGCTTAAAACCCAAGAAACTCTTATTCATTGTTCATAGGGAAGAGATTTTGAAAAAAGCTAAGGAAACTTTTGAAATGCTTCTACCTAATGAGGGTTTTTCTTTTGGCTTACTTACAGGAAATCATAAGCAAAAAAATGTTGATTATGTGTTTGCCACCATTCAAACCATTTCTAAATGTTTTCATGAATTTGAAAAGGGTGAATTCGATTATCTAATCGTTGATGAAGCCCATCATGCAACAAGTCCAACCTACCAAACCGTCTTAAATTATTTCGATCCAAAGTTTACACTGGGGATGACGGCAACTCCAGAACGAAGTGACGGATACAACGTTTTTGACCTTTTTGATAATAATGTCGCAATAGAAGTGCGATTACATGAAGCTCTAGAGGACGAGTTGGTTATTCCTTTTCACTACTTTGGGATTACGGACATAGAAGGTATTGATTTGAGTGATGTGAATATTGACGATGTTGGTGAAATCACAAAGCGGTTAAAGGTAAATGAACGGGTAGACTTTATTATTGAAAAAATGGACTTCTATGGTCACGACGGAGACAAAAGAAAGGGCCTTGGTTTTTGTGTCAGTATTGAGCATGCCCTGTACATGGCTAGTGAGTTTAATAAGCGAGGTTATAAAAGTGTTTGTTTGTATGGTGCCGACTCACCAGAAACACGTGAAAGACATATTAATCGATTAGAAAGTGACCATGACGAGTTAGAATTTATTTTTACCGTAGATATTTTTAATGAAGGGGTGGACATTCCTTCTATCAATACCGTGCTTATGTTAAGACCAACCAACTCTCCGATTGTGTTTATTCAGCAGTTAGGAAGAGGATTACGAAAGCATGCAGATAAAAGCTTCTTAACCGTTCTTGATTTTATCGGAAACCATAATAAAGCCTTTCTCATTGCGCTGGCACTAAACGGAAGTCGTTACTATGATAAAGAAAGCTTGAAGGTAGCTATAGCAACTGATTTTGCTAATATTCCTGGTTGTACTCATATCCAAATGGATAAGATTTCACAGGAAAGAATTTTGGCTCAGATCGATAGTGAAAACTTCAATTCTATGAAGTATTTGAAAGAAGAGTACTTTGAATTTAAAAAGCTACATCAGGGACGAATTCCATATTTATTATTGGATTATCTGAAATATGATGGTGCGCCGGATCCTGTAAAATTTATCGATCGCGAAAAAACTTATATATCATTCTTGAAAAAAGTAGAGAAGGATGACTATTTAAAAGAGCTTTTACAGAACGAGACTTTCGAAGGAGCATTAAAAGAATTATCAAGCAAGTTACCACTTAAGCGAATATATGAATTTGTTATCATCCGGTATTTGTTAGAGCATGAGGAAATAAATCTAGAAATCGCAAAGAATCAAATCTTAAAGTTATTAACAGATGTAGATGATGATAGCATACTTCATGCTTTTGAGTGCTTAAATCAAAACTACTATGATAGCGTTCAAATTAAGAATAAGCCTAAATTGGTTCATTATAGCAGTGGAAAGTTGGCGAAGACTCAACTTTTTAGTGATCTATTAAGAAATGAGGATTACCGAAAGTTTATTGAAGACACCATTACTTACGGGATTTTCCGTTACGAAAAAGAGTTTAAGACGGAATACTACGGTGTTCCACACTTTAAACTATACGAGCAATATCAAATGATGGATGCCGCATTACTTTCTAACTATCGAAAAATTCATAGTTCCTTTAGGGGTTCAGGGTTGCTTGCTAACGGAAAAGAATATTTCCTATTTATTGATTTGCATAAAGAAGAGGATGTAAAGGAAAGTATTAACTACAAAGATAAATTTATCAATGAGCGATACTTTCAATGGCAATCACAAAATAGTACTGCCCAACATTCTGAAAGAGGGCAGAATATTATTTTTAATAAGCAACGTGGTGTTAATCTTCATTTATTTGTGAGGAAGTACAGAGAAATAGATGGAAAAAACGAGCCTTTCATTTATATTGGAAAAGGAGATTCGGTCCAATATGAAGGTGAAAAACCTATCACGGTAAAGATTAAACTAGAGCACGAAATCCCTGCAACACTATATACAGAGTTTACGAAAAAAGTGTAGTCTTCTCATTCGAGAAGACTATTTTTCGTTTATTAATTGTTCAACCGCTGGAATGTCAGCCGGTGCCCACTTTAGCGAATCTAGATTATCTGTTTTTAGCCAGATTAACTTTGAGTGCTCACTTGGTGTTGGTGTTCCTTCGACAATTTTACATTTAATTGATTTTAAATTAATGATAAATGTCTCGTATTCATGTGTATTATCGTTAAATACTTCATTTAATGTCTCTATTTCACAGCCCAATTCTTCATCGATTTCCCTTACGAGGGCTGAGTAGATGTCCTCATTTGCTTCTACTTTTCCGCCTGGAAACTCCCACATATTTGGAATGGACATTTCTGGGGACCTTAGGGCACATAGAATCTCATTCTGTTCATTTTCAATAATTGCTGCGACTACTTTTACGAGCTTTTTCAATGTAATCCTCCTTGATGATTGATTTACTAGTCATAATATATCACTTTTGATGTAAATATTCTTTAAGGTAATTTTTCTTTTTATTGTGAAAGTTTTGTTGGAAAAATAAACCTAATAATCTATCATTAAGATAATAGAACGAATCGGTTTGCAGGAGAGATGTTTTGGAAAATTTAATGTAATTGAAAGTATTAAAGATAGGTTGTTAGAAAATGGTAAAACGATAGAAATCCCTTTATTAAAAGGGCAAAAGACATTTCAAGCGGTCTTACATGATGGAAGCTGCCAAAAAGTCACAAAATACAGCTTATATTTTTGCTTTGATAGCTGAGGCATCAAAACAGAGAGTTTGAGTATAGTAAAGTGAATCAAATTTAAAGAAAAATGAACGAATATTCCTGTCGATGGGGGATCTAATTTATGCAACTATATTTTTACGATGAGAGATATAAGAATGACATCGAGAATTATCAATTATCGGAGGAACAACTTCGATTTACCGGTACGCCAACAGAATGTATCAAACTTTCAAATGAAGATCCAGATCGTTATTCAATCTTAGCGATGGATCAAGAAAATTTGGTCACCTTTTTCAATCTACATAAAAATGAAGGAGTAAAACCATTCTCTAATAATGATCGTTCCATTTTACTAAGAGCGTTTTCGACAGATTTCCGTCATCAAGGTAAGGGGTATGCCAAGAATGTACTTTTGCAATTACCTTCCTTTGTAAAGGAACACTTTATTGAAACGAATGAAATTGTCCTAGCAGTTAACCTTCAAAATACTGTCGCACAAGGCTTATATAAAAAATGTGGATTTATTGATGAAGGTGAACGAAGGATGGGGAACAAAGGGGAACTTATCATCATGAGTTATCATTTGTAGAATTTAGACGGTACGTATGGATTGCTCTGCTCATTCCATGTACCCTTGGTACGTATGGTCTGAAAAAACTAACCAAACGTTTGATTAAATTCTTGATTCCTTGGTACATATGAATAAAAAGAGTAGTTGAATCTATTAAATAGTAAAATAGTAAAAAAGTGGAGGATTCTTTTATGATGAATACCTTAATTCCTTTAATAACCTTTTTGCCACTAATTGTCCTAGCATTCGTTGTTAGATGGGTTTACCAAATTAAAAAAAATAGTGAAATTCAAGTTGAGCAAAACAAACAGATCATCTTGCTTTTGCAAAAT
The DNA here is from genome assembly GCF_041106275.1 of Neobacillus sp. BF23-41. Lineage (NCBI taxonomy): Bacteria > Bacillati > Bacillota > Bacilli > Caryophanales > Bacillaceae > Neobacillus > Neobacillus sp. BF23-41. The sequence continues at coordinate 15,900 of NZ_JBGBPR010000010.1, read as the reverse complement.
AAAGATATAAATAATTAACTATTTAAGATGTCGAGGTATGCGGAGGAGGAAAAAAATGAAAATAGAATACGCAGTCATAATATTAGCTCTTTGCATTGCCTTTAGTGGATTTTGGATAGGAAATGCTCTTAAACAGGATAATGTAGAAATGAAAATAACAGAGGATACCTTATCTATTTCAGAAGCAGCAGACTATTTAAAGATTAGCGAGGATTCGATAAAAAAAATAATCATCCAGGAAGAAAAAACCATTGAACAAGGTGGTGCATTTTCTATGATGTTCCCTTATTCGAAAATATATGACAAGTATGTTTTCTCAAAAAAATCTTTGGACCAATGGGTACAGGAGAAAGTAAAAACTCAAAGCGTATATAGTGTGGAAGGTATTAAAAGCAGATAACATTTTTCACAACTAATTTAAATAATTCCCTTTTGGAACTTTTGGAAATATGTTTCGTCTCTTAATAAAAGGGGGCAAAAAATTGAAAATTAAATTTGGTTCAATGCTTTTGATTCTATCGCTCATTCTCACGGCTTGTAACCTTGGAGTAAAACCGAAGGAACATTTGGGAGAAATATACAGCGTTGCGTTGGACGCAATCATGGAAAAAGACGAGGCATTGAGTAGTGAAATGAAATTTATTGCAATTGATATGAGCAATTTCGACAATGGATTAAGTAAAAAGGATAAAAATGAAATTATGAACTTTTTCAAAGATAAATATAAAGTGGATGTAATGGATGCCACTTTTGATGAACTGAAAGAAAAAGGTTACTACAATCCAGATAAAATGTCTTTGGAAGGTGTACTCCTTAGGATAGAGAAAATGGATTTTAAACTAAATAACAATGTTTTCTTTGAAGGTTCTAAATATAGGTCAGGATTAGGTGCAATTGGTGTAGAAGGTACTGTCCACTACAAAGATGGTAATTGGCAAATGAAAAAGTCGAAAGAGACCTGGATAAGCTAATTTTTGAAGTGTACGAATTAATTTGGAATATATGGGGTGAGGAGCTAAATTCAACAGATGTGTAAAGGACCTATTCGGTTACTTGTGAACTAGGACTTCCAACAAAGCCCCTCCCTAGTCCTTTTCCCCCATTCAACGATTTCCTCTCCCCTATAGAACTATTTAAGAGAATACTAGTTAATTTGATATAAAAAGGAAAACAATTATCTTTCACCCAATCCAGCTACTGAAAAAATTTAATAACCAATACAAAAAGTAGACCATTGCCACGTGGGACAATTTGGTTTATGTGTGTGCCTAGGACTCATAAACGGATTCTCACTTTTTACCGGCTTTTAAATAATTTGAAATTATCATATAATATAAGTGTATAAATCTATAAACAACATTTTTATACTATAAATAGTTATAATAAGATAGAAAAGGTGTGTGACTAGGTCGCGCTTAGGTTAGTGTGACGTCTAGCCAAATTTTAGGGGAAAAGGTTGATGAAAATGAGCAACAGAGAAACTAAAACAGACGTCATTTTAATTGGCGCCGGAATCATGAGTGCGACTTTAGGGACACTTTTAAAAGAATTAGCACCGGAATTGGAAATTACTGTGTTTGAGAAGCTCGCAAATGCAGGAGAGGAAAGCTCTAACGAGTGGAATAATGCGGGTACGGGGCACGCGGCACTATGTGAACTTAACTACACAGTCGAAAAACCGGATGGATCTTTAGATATTAGTAAAGCAATAAAAATTAATGAACAGTTTCAGGTTTCCATGCAGTTTTGGTCTTATCTTGTAAACAGCAAGCTGATGAAAAATCCACAGGATTTTATCAGACAACTGCCTCATATGAGTTTAGTTCAAGGGGAACAAAATGTTACGTTTTTAAAGAAACGTTTTGAAGCTATGTCAAACAATCCCCTATTCCAAGGGATGGAATTTTCGGATGACCATGATAAACTGATGGATTGGATTCCGCTTATCATGGAAGGCCGTAAGGTTAATGAACCGATAGCGGCAACTAAAATGGACGCTGGAACGGATGTCAACTTTGGTACCTTAACACGGATGTTGTTTGATCACTTAGAGAGTAAAAATGTCAATATAAACTACAAACATAGTGTTAATAATATTAAACGTACGAGCGACGGCTTGTGGGAATTGAAAGTGCAGAATCTCGATAGCGGTACGGTCGAACGCCATACGGCAAAATTCGTCTTTATTGGAGGCGGGGGTGGAAGTCTGCATTTACTGCAAAAATCCGGTATTCCTGAAGGAAAACATATTGGAGGATTCCCGGTAAGCGGAATATTTATGGTGTGCAATAATCCGGATGTTGTAGCGCAGAATCATGCAAAAATATACGGCAAAGCTAAGGTTGGTGCTCCGCCAATGTCTGTTCCGCATCTTGACACAAGATTTATCGACAATAAAAAATCGTTGCTATTTGGACCATTTGCCGGCTTTTCACCAAAGTTCTTAAAAACTGGTTCAATGTTCGATTTAGTAACTTCTGTAAATCCAGATAATATCTTAACTATGTTGGCGGCAGGCGTAAAAGAGATGTCATTGACAAAATACTTGATTCAGCAAGTTATGTTATCGAAAGAACAACGCATGGAAGAGTTACGTGAGTTTATCCCGAACGCCAAAAGCGAGGATTGGGATTTAGTAGTAGCGGGCCAACGCGTGCAAGTTATCAAGGATACTGAAGCTGGCGGCAAAGGAACGCTTCAATTTGGTACGGAAGTGATTACTTCTGCTGATGGCTCGATCGCAGCATTACTAGGCGCTTCTCCGGGTGCTTCTACTGCCGTGCATGTTATGCTTGAAGTAATCAAAAAATGCTTCCCGCAACATATGAATAAGTTGGAACCGAAAATAAAAGAAATGATTCCTTCTTATGGCATGTCACTAATGGAAAACCCCGAGCTTCTGCACGAAATTCATACATCAACAGCAAAGACGCTTGGTCTAAGCGAAAAAGAGCTGGAAAAAGAGTTGGAAAAAGAGTTGGAAAAAGAGTTGGTCTTTAGTTAGACCTTTGGATGTAGAATCCAAGGTTGCTAGTGAATAGATTCACTCGATAGTTTTTAAGAGAATTATAGGATTGTAAGCAAAGCTTGGCATGATCATAAAAAGAGTGGAGAAAAAACTAACTAAACGGTTAATTAAATCGGACAACCCTTGGTATACATGGGCTGAGAAACTAACCAAACGGTTGATTAAATACTTTTCAAGAGACCCTGATAACGTTCATCAGGGTTCTTTTTATTATTCCATATTTTAAATGGTGAAGGAGAGTTAGAGAAAAGAGGTTCTTGACCTTGATGACCAAAGGGAAAAACAAAAATGAACACAGGCATAAGGCTCCCGTGTTCATTTTCATTTCAGAGTAAAATTATTATTCAATTTTTAGAAAAGCTGGGGATAGGTATAGGTGTTTTCTAGTTAACAATCGCACTACGATAGTTTAAGTACAACTATTCACAAATAGTTGAAACCGTCTTTATTCTAATCTATTAAACTAAATCCCCTGTAGGGCCAAAGAACTTTTTTGGAGATGATCTGAAAGGAGACTATACGCAACTACTTTCTTCTTGTACTGTTTGACTACATCAATGCGATCGTTGTAGCTAAAAACAAATAACCTAACATCTTTTTTGCCTTTTTTTGTATCAATGACTAATGGAGTCTCACTGTTCTCTGGATGCAAATATAATTCCTCGGTCCCTGGAAATATATAATGCTGCTTTATAAATGTTGCTTCGTTAAAGGAATGAATAACTTGATTTTTGTCCTTACCTTCTAAGAGTTTTCCGTCAATTGTTACGGTGACATTCGGTTCACTAAGTTTTGAATGAATTTCAAATTTCCTTATAAGCCATTCCACAGGACCAGTCGGAAGACAAGTCATTAATATTTTAACAGTACTTAAAAGAATTATCGAAATTACAGCCCAGGTCATTTTCCATCATCTCCGTTAAAACTTTAATTTGTTATTAGTTTATATAATAATATCTCATCTGGATCAATTATTAACCATCCAATTCGGTTTAAAATATACCATCCACTTGTAACTAGAGGGAATGGTAAGGATGAGTCGAATAGACTCTTCGCTAATAGATCGCCAGGATGGATAGATATAAACATATAGCTGATGCAAAGAAAAAGATGACAGAAGTTACACGATTACTCCTCCATTTCATTCCATATGCACAAAAAAAGATAGCGGCTGCTAATTTGGAGCAACTTTGATAATAAGCATTATTTGAAAAAAATGAACTGCTAAAAATTATTGAAATAAGCAAAGTTGTTGAGATTAGTAATTTAAACCATAAGGGCTCATTTAGGAATTGTTTAATCATAAATTTAATCCGCAGCATGTGTATTACTCCTTTTCAAGAAACCTTTTGATATTAATAAGATATGGTGTGTTTTTCAAATGTATCACTTCCCTTGATGCAAGACGAATATCATTGAGAAGAATTTATATATAGAATTGATGATGATTACTCGACTAACCTGTCCCATTCGTATAAAAAAAGCCGCCATGTTGGCAGCAAGGTTAGCGAAGTAACTTAGTAATCTAAGACACGCTTGGCGAAACTTTCTGTTCGGCAAATTTTTTCTTTAACCAAGGTTTGGAGACCCACCGGTTCAAGGCGAAAAATCCTCGGATACATTCATCAAGTCCTTGGGCCAGCCAAATTCCTAATAGTCCTAAACCAAGTGTAATTCCGAAAAAGTAACTAAATACTACGGCAATGCCCCACATGCAGATCATACCGATGACTACTGGGAACCGTACATCACCTACTGATTTTAAAGAACCCATAAGAACGATATTCATGGCACGGCCAGGTTCAATAAATACTATTGCCCACAATACTGGAAGAGCTATAGCAATAATGTTAGCATCGGTTGTAAATATAGTTAAGATGGGCCTACCAATGAAAGCAACAGCAAGAGAAACAGCAGCTGAAACAATGACTGCAATTTTTAATGTCTTAAGACCCCGCTTCAGAGCTCTGTCGTATTGCTTAGCTCCGATATAGCGGGCAATTAAAAGTTGTGTCCCTTGGGCAATTGCGACTGTAAACAGGAAGCAAATCATCGATATATTCAAAATATACACCCGTGCGGCTAATGCTGCATCACCGGTAAGTGCGACAAAGCTAGTAATCACCACTTGTGAAAATTGATAGGAAAGGTTTTCTCCAGCGGATGGAATCCCGATGGACAGAAGCTCCTTTACATCGGTTTTATTAATTTGAAAAATATCTTTTATATGAAACTTTAAAGCTAGTTGTTTATAAACAAAGTAAAACAGTGCTACAATAATAAAAATCCGGGCAACAAACATGGAATAGGCCACCCCAGCAACACCTGTTACAGGAAGGCCGAACCATCCTTTAATGGCAATAAAGGAACCGATCATACTAATCACATTCATGATGACCGTAACAACCATAGTTTCTTTTGTATGTCCGTAGCTGCGCAAAAAAGCACTTAAAGCTAAAGAGATAGCTTCAAGGAATAGAGATAGACCTATGATGGTAAGGAAGGTATAAGCAAAATCGTAAACTTCACCGCTTAGTCCGTAAAATTTTAAAAACAAACCTCCAAAAGCAACCACAATGATGGTCATTACAACTCCAAACCAGAAATTCACTCCAAAGGAAGATCTTGCAAGGCGTCGCGCTCGATCCAATCGGTTTGCTCCTAAATTTTGACCGATAAGGATGGTCGCTCCGATGGCTGTGATGTTAAATACTAAAATAAAAATATTAAGAATCTGATTGGCTACTCCAACTCCTGCAACAGCGTTGTCTGAATATCCGCTTAAAATTAATGTAGCAACAATTCCCATACTCATATGAAGCGTTATTTCGATAAAAAGAGGCCACGTGATACTAAACAATGATTGATCCTGGTACTTATTGTTCTCTACAGTCAATTTATTCTCCTTCTTTACTCAAAATCATATAAAACCTATATTACTACATTTACTCTAAATAAAAATAAAAAAGGTACTCTTAAAAATTCCAGTTGGACTGATGGACATTCTCCTTGTCCCATTTAACAACCGAAAAAGGATATTGTGCTGAAAAGGTGAAAAACTTACTCAAAGATTGCCATTAAGTCAACGTCTGAACTTCGGTAATTTACTCTTGGCATTTTTTCACCCCAAAAATATAGTATGAAAAAAAGCCTGCATTAATGTAGACCTTTTTCAAATAAAATCACTTTTCGTCCTACGTCCAAATATATTTCTGTTGTTCCATTCATACTTGCGTGCAACACATAAATATTCATCTTCATTCCCCTTATGATCTTTTAGTTCTCCGTAAAAAAGATAGTGCAATCACTACGACAGTTACAGGGAGGATAAGCCAGAGCCAATTAAATGAGTGATTTTCTTCTTCGGAGTATGTTTCGTTTTCAAAATTTTCATAAGAAGATGCTGTTTCTATTTCTTCAGGCACTACCGTGTCCGATTCATTTTCATCAAAACTTACCGTTTCAGAATATAAATCATCTTCTACTGGTTCATCTTCTGGTATTTGTACATCCATCTCTTCTAAATCAGCAAGCGTATAAACGTTCCCCTCTTCATCCGCATATGTAGGTTCAACATCGTTTGCATCATTTAACATTAATAAAATCGTTCCAAAAACAAGCGTTTTTGATAACACATCGCCAGAAAAATAACGTGTAGATTTTGGATATTTTGTCGTAAGTGAAGAATAAGATGTCGGTTTTGTCGTTGTGTTCGTTGTACTGCTTGAGCTCGGTTTTGACGGCGAAGTCTTCGGAGCCGTCGTAGACGGTTTGGTATAGCTAGGACTCGTCCCCCTCGTCCCGCCTGTTCGTGTTTTTGCCTCTGCATTGACATTACAAAGTAAAAAACTTAAAACAAGGATAGATAGCACACTAATCATCGTTTTTTTCATTTATATCTCCTCCTAAAAAATAGCCAGCTCAGATTAAAGAACCTGCTTCCTTTAATTGATTATGCTTAGTAGAATAATATTAACATATTTTTCCTGATAAAATACGGAAAGTAGTGCGAGTTAAATGAGAACGGCCTGTCGTTGTTCCTTTACGAAAAAAAACTGTTTTTAAAAACTTTATCTGAGAGTACATCGTCTATTGTTTATGAAGGAGGGATGGACGTGGAAGAAATGACTTTGGAAGTATTAGATACAGAAGACAAAGAAGTACTTATAGACGAAATTATGAATAGGTACGGACAAGAAGTCCTCCAGCTGGTTTTTTCATATGTAAATAATCGTACCATAGCAGAAGACCTAACTCAGGATATATTTGTTAAGTGCTATAAAGGACTTCATACATATAGAGGCAAATCGAAGTTAAGAACATGGTTGTGGAGGATTGCTATCAATCATTGTAAGGATTTTCTAAAAAGCTGGTATAACAAGAACGTGGTCATAACAGAGTTTGAACCGCTAAACAACACGACAAAAAAGGAAATGGTCGAGCAGGCTGTCATCCAAAAACAAGAGGATGATCAATTGATTTCTGCGATCATGATGCTGCCAATTAAGTATCGAGAAGTGGTATATCTCTTTTATTATGAGGAACTGCCCATTAAAGAAATTGCGTTATTAACGGAAGTGGGAGATAACACAGTGAAAACCAGGCTCAGACGTGCAAAAGAACTTCTGAAAGAACGATTGGAGGAATAGTGATGGAGGACCGTTTAAAGAACTTAAAAAAGGCGATGGATCAACGGGCGTTTTCTAAATTGAACTTTACAGAGAAGCATCGAAGAAACATCCGTGAAAAAATTAATCAACAAACCGAAAATGAAGAGGATATTCTGCTAGCGGTTATGCAGCTACTTGTTCATGAAAAAACAGGCTTTGAATTAACGAAGCTTTTGCGGGGAAGGGGTATCCGAAAATTTGAAGACAACGAAGGTTTTTTATACACTTTTTTACATCGATTAGAACAGTCCGGATCTATACAATCAAGCTGGACAGAAGATGAGGCGAAGTATTATCAATTAACGGACATAGGCCGAAAAGTGTTGAGAAAGATAGAGAAAAAACAAAACAAAAAACAAGTGGTATTGAAAGAATTATTTGAGAGGTGATGCAGTTGTGAATAAAAAATACGTCTTTTTAAATGAAGTCATCGCCCAAATCAAATCGAAGGAAGCAAAGAAATATGTTGCGGATGAATTGAGTTATCACTTAAAGGAAGCGAAGAATGTATGGATAGAGAAGGGGTTAACAGGATCAGAGGCTGAGGAAAAAGCGGTAGTGCAAATGGGAAGCCCGATTAAATTAGGCCAGCAGCTGAATAAACTTCATCGGCCAAAAGTAGATTGGATCCTCGTAGTTCTATTAATAACTATCTTTGGTCTCGGCTTTTTACCGATGTTTTCAATCGGCATTATGGGAGAATATTTATTAGTTTATAAAGTTGTTATTACTCTAATCGGCAGTGCGTTTACATTAGGGATAATGCTAATGGATTATAGGAAGTTAAAGAGACAAGGATGGTTATTTTATTCTATTGGAGTATTCTTTCTATTGGTGTTAAGACTATTTTCAAACACGACGATTAATGGACTTCCACTTCTTAGGATTGGACCGTTAACCATTGAAAGTATCATGTCTCTACCCTTCTTCTTCTTGGCGTGGGCAACATTTTTTAGTAATGAGAGGTTGAAGTTCTGGCAGTTTATTCTATTGTTCTTCCTGCCATTCCTTTTACTATTTACGGTACCAAGTATTTCAACTACCTACATTTACACCATCATGGTATTTTCGATGCTTTGGTGGAGCAAGTTTAGTCGAAAAATTGTTCTTTTGATCTGGGGAGGATCCGTTAGTTGTTTCTTGTTCGTGAGTTTCATTTCTTGGAAGTTTTTAAACTATTATCAGAAAGATCGATTGTTGGCCTATCTAAACCCGGAAAAATATTCAGATGGACCAGGATTTATGATCCTGCGTGTGAAAGAACTTCTGTTAAATGCAGGCTGGTTTGGTAACGCCATGAACAAAGAATTTATTCCTGAGGCCCATACTAATTTAGTGTTTGTAAGTTTAACCTACTATTACGGTTGGCTTTTTGCCATTATGCTTGTTTTAATCCTATTCCTATTTGGTGTAAGAATCATTGTCATCACAAGTAGGATAAAAGATTCGTATGGAAAACTTCTTCTCATCGGTGCAGTTGCACTTTATACGATACAGCTAGCTACTAATATCGGAATGACACTAGGTCTTTTCCCGTTAATTTCCATATCCTTGCCCTTTATAAGTTATGGATTAATGCCAACGCTGCTCAATGCAATATTAATTGGGATTGTCTTAAGCGTATATCGCCGAAAGGATCTAACCAGAATACAAATTTGAACTCCAGATACCCCTATAGGAAAAAGCCAAGCAGTGTGTTTCTCAATGGAAGCACACTGCTTTTAGCATGTTTTTAGTAAAATTATGGAAAAATACTTATATAGGCTTAATCATCAGAACGTTTATAAGTATATGCAATTGTTTATTATATGCTAACAAAAATACCCCCCTAAACGGGAGGCTAAATGAACTAGAATCCAAATGGTCTTGGCGGACAACAAGGATTATGTGGTACACCGCACATTGTATGTGTTTCACAACATTCATTTACAAATGATTCTGTGTGAGGGAAATAGTGTTTATTATTAATCATATGCTTGTTGACTGTTGTCGTGTGAGAAGGATGGACATGAGTTACTACCTTATTAAATAAATTCGTCTTAACATATTGTTGTCCTGGTGAAACAAGTGGTGGATCATACTGAGCTGGAAACACTTGAGGTGGGCAGTATTGTGGACATGGTTGTGGCGGACAGTATTGAGCTGGTAATGGTTGTATAGGAGCTATCTGTTTAGGCATTATATTTGGTGGAATATTTGGTGGAATATTTGATGGAATATTTGATGGAAAACCACCGTAACCAATATTTCTTTTCATCATTAAATGACCTCCATATGAATTTGTCTTGTTACATCATTAGTCTATGTGAGCTTTTGTTTGTAGGGACTAATTTAGGTACCTATTTTATAAATAGAAATGATTTAGAAATGATGCATACTACGAAATTATTACGACAAATAAAAACCCCCGCATCCATCAACGGGGGTGTGAATAAGAAAACTGTTATTTTTGAGAATCAATCTTTATAAAAGGAGCCTTAAAAAAGGTTAAAGAATCTTTTCATAATTAATAAGAGTTAAGTATTCGTTAACTTGTTGCTCCCCTGTTTTTTTATAGCCAAATTTTTCATAAAAATGGCGATTTCTACGGTTGTCGTTAGGTGTATCAAGTGACCACTTTTTAACTTTAGGGAATTGCCTTTCCAACTCCTGTAAAATTTTTGATCCTAATCCTTTATTTTGAAATTCAGAGCCAAGGAAAATTCGATACAAATAATTATGATCTTTTGTTTGCTTTACAAGACAGATTCCGCCTGCAAGCCTGCCATCAACGAAAATAGAATAGTGCAAAGAATTTTGCATTCTAAAAAAAAAGTAATCCAATGATTCAGTTGCAGGACTTGTATGATAATCCTTATATTTGATTAAATCTGAATGAAACGCTTCTTTTTGAATCTTTAACAATTCGTTTGCTTCCGCATGCTTTGATGGTATCATCTTAAATTTCAATTTCCCCACCTCTTACGCCATTTCTGTCATTATATGAACATCTGCCACATTGTTTAATTAAATGATAAAGTTCCTCAGTTATCGCAAATAAGGACTTACGCTCGAAAAATGTGCTTCTCTTTTTATAATAATTCTTCTTTAACTAACGAAGCAGTTGAACAAGATTTATATTCCATTCAAAGGATATTTAATTATTAACCTGCAGGGTAAAGAGGAGATTCGTAAATAAACCATTTGCAAAAAATGAAATGTGGATTTTTTTATTTCACAGCAGATTAAAAAAAAGAGCCCATAGGCTCCTTGAAACAATGTTTAAATCATTTGCTTAATAGAATCTCTGTTTTCTTCTTTCAAATTCAAAGTCCTACATTCATTTCAGAAACTATATGACAAAGGGGCAGATTACCTAAACCTGCCCTTTGTTCCGTACAATTTAGTAGCCACTCATAAAAGAAGTTCCTACAATGATAAGGAGAATAAACAATACCACGACGATCGCCATACCGTGACTATGTTCTTCCACGTATAACACCTCCAGTACTTGCTTATATAGGATATTACTCATCCAAAATCATACAGTTTGGTTTATTAAACATTAGCACCAACTGGACAGTACGATAATTAACAGAATGAACAATACAACGATTAAAACAAAAGTTGAACCGCCGCCATAGCCACCGCCGTAGCTATAACCGCCGCTATATCCACATGATCCCCACATATTTTTCACCACCTATTGGATTATTCGAAGGAATAACACACCTGCTATGTATATATATTCCTTAAGACAAGGGTTGATTGGTCAAGCATCATGGTGTTAGGACAAAATCAGCGTTTTGCTTAAACAATACTAAAAATAAAAAAGCGTCTGCAATACATGCAAACGCCTCTTCGGAGGTATTTCTTTATGCAAGATGTTGCTTATGGTGGTAGTTATAACATATGCACTCAGAATAAAACTGAATGGGACAAGTGCTGATAAAAGTAAATTAAATAGAGAATGGACAAAACAATCCTTAGTTGACTTTTTTTCCTTGGTTATGACGGTTTTTGGATTTTATTTTAGTGCATGTCGGAAATTTATTCAGAGATTTTAAGTTTCCGCTAATACCCTATTACACTTGTCCATTACGAAATTTATTTCAGTACATATAATGTCGTATGGTTCATAAGGAAATGGGGGTGAAAAAATGTCAGTAGAACATTTTCATGGACTGTGTCACAGACATATGGGTAGAGCTGTTGAAATCAGAACCCATGACGGGAGAATTCATAGGGGAATCATTCATCGTGTTTCCAACGACAGAGTTTTTCTTCAACCAATTGGACGACCTAGAAACCTAGGCGGTTTTGGTTATGGAGGTTGGGGCTGGGGTTGGGGCGCTGGAATTGCGCTAGGCTTTATTGCTTCAGTAGCTGTCCTTTCTCTATTTTTTTGGTAGTCATAAAATGATTTTATAAGATTAATAAAGAGTTAATAAAAGCACAAGAACCTCAATCAGCTAGGCGTTGGAGTTAGATTCCGAAAAACTACATTCAAAGTGATCAACAAAGGATTATTTGATTGTTACTTGATCCAATAAAAAACGGACGAGAATTTCTTTCGTCTGTTTTTTTCCGTTTTATCAAACTTTCACTTTATTTGAGCAATATGATCTGTTTTGATATTAAGTAGATCCTTACTTGTCTTGTTAGTTCCTTCAATATAATTCATAACCAAGTAATGCCCAACACAGTACCCTAACATTTTCGGATAAAAACGTGATCCATACAATATGTTTTGATGTTTAAGGTCATTTTTTGGAACATCTTTATTTGGGAGCACTAAGTTTTTCCACATTTTCTTTAACTCTTTATTGGTATAATACGATGTCCAAGTAGCTAAGAATTCTTCACCCAATCTTTCACGTACTGCATTTTCAGCTAATCCTTCTAAAATGATTGTGTCCAGCAATACGTAATCCTCTTCGTTTTTTTGAAACTTGGATAACCGACAAATATGATTATACTCATGTGTAAACAATGCCCTTATTTCCTTTTCCGTGTTATCCTCTGAAATAAATAAAAGTAGTTTATCCTTGAAGGCCAAACCTGATTTTCCGTTAAAGTCCTGTGTTAATTTTCGATTGTCCTTATCTGATGGGAAAACAAAGATAGGGATATTTGGCCCTTCCCACACTTTTTGAAGTCGTAGACTTTCTTCTTGTACAATTTCCCATACTTTATTTTTTTGTAATTTTTTCACTACCTCGTTTCCGTTCCCAAAAGGATGATACATTCCATGTAGAGTTAAGTAATCGTAGATTTCGGAAGCTAGAGCACCCTCAAAGTGAACTGTTAACTTTTCACATATTTCAATTGGTTTATGAAATGAATCGTGCAACCACTTATCTGTTCTAATCACGCCCATATCAGCACCCCTAACTACACATTTTGTTTAAAATACATTATGCGCTTATCATATAATCGTTCCGAAACCTTTTTCCTTACCTTCTTAGCATCCTTAAAAGGTTCCTATTTTCCCCCCTCATAGGCCTTTAAAAGTTGATTAATATTTATAAAAGTATCGGCAACAAATTTATTTCATTCTCATAAAATAATGTACAATTTCTAAAAAAGGATGAGACTGAATTTGAATTACACTTATCTTGATTGTTTAGCAATATTTGGAGTTGGAGGTGCCCATCCTGGAGGCCTTCAACTAACAAAAGAGATCTTATCAAGGGAAAAAATAGATGAAACAAAGTCGATTCTTGATGCTGGGTGTGGAACAGGGCAAACCTCTGCCTATATTGCAGAACAGTACCAATGTCATGTTACTTCCTTAGATTGTAATAAAATCATGTTGGATAAGGCTAGACAAAGATTTTCGTCCTTACATTTACCAATTGATGTAAAGCAAGGGAGCACTGAAAATCTTCCTTTCGATGAGGATTTATTTGATATGATTCTTTCAGAATCAGTCATATCCTTTACAGATGTATCCTTAACAATTCCTGAATTTAAAAGAGTATTAAAGCCAAATGGTGTTTTGCTTGCAATTGAAATGGTACTTGAAAAATCACTTTCTGAAGATGAATTGAAAGCTATCGTTAATTTTTATGGAGTTTCTCAATTACTAACTGAAAATGAATGGTACAACTTCTTCAAAAGAGCCAGTTTTAAACAAGTTAGTGTAGAGAAGTTCAATCTTGAGTTTGATGAAAATGATGTGCAAAATGTTACTGATTTCTCACTTTCGGAGAATATTGATGATAAATTCTTTGAAATTCTTGAAAAGCACTTGCACTTCACAAAAGGTTATAAGGGTATACTAGGTTTTCGACTATTCAGATGTTGTATTTGAACAGTTCCAGTCATACACCTAGAACTATATTTTGAGCAATCAAAAAAGGTCTGCATTCGAATTACAATGCAGACCCATTTTGTCGTTTGTTTTCATTTATAAATTGCTAAAATTATTGCTTACTAAGCTGTTGCTTGTTCTTGACCAATATCTGCTTAAAGTTCACTTCCATAAGAATAATCGATAGCATAATAAGCATTCCTCCAACAACTAACTGTACTGTAAATGATTCAAAACCAAACGCTACTGAAAAAATACTTCCAAAAACTCCTTCAAGCATCATAATTAATCCAGCAGATGTTGCGGAAGTATGCTTTTGAGCTAAAACCTGAACAGTTTGGCCAACAAACGAACATATTATTCCCATATATAACAATGGCACTATTGCAACAGACCAATTGATATTAGTAAGCTGTCCTTCCTCTACGAAGAAGAAAAAAAACAACCCCCCTAATGTTTGTACAACCGCAAGCATAAAAGCAAGAATGCTGACTTCAGTTGCTCTTGCTCCATAGCTGAGATATACAATAGATGCTGCATAAAACAACGCACAAATAAAAGAATATACGTCACCAATATTTATGGTTAGTGTTTTGTTTAATATTCCAGTTAATATAGTCATTCCAAGTATACAAAAGGCAATGGAAACAAAGCTTTTTACTGGGAGTTTCTTTTGATATATAGCCCAAGCCAAGAAAGGGATAATTACCACATATGTTGCTGAAATAAAGGCGTTATTAGATGGAGTCGTGTACTGAACACCAATAGTCTGTGTAATAAATCCGCCAAAATTAAGCAATCCCGCAATTAGCCCAATTTTAAAGTCCTTAAGGGTCATTATGAATATCTTTTTATAAAAAAACATAAGTACCAAAACAACAAAGAGAAAGCCTCGGAAAAAATTTACGAATCCCGCAGACGCATTTGCATCTAGAGCTATTTTTGTTAAAACAAACCCAGAACCCCAAAGTGTAGCAGTTATCAATAGTAGCACGTTTGCAATTGATTTTGTCATTTTCATATGTTATTTCTCCTTTTCTTTTTAATAAAAAAAATCCCGCCTCTTAAAGTAAAGAGACGGGAACGATCTACTCTTATACAGTTTTCATTGACAATTCAACGATAATTAGTAACGGAATTAATTTTCCGACACACACCAATTGGATTTTGGGGGTTTTTAAGAAGCATTGGTCATTAATGATAAAATTAGCTTACGTCTTTCTCAGACAATTTTATTCTTAATTATTAACCTCTTTATAAATTTTTGATTCATCTTTAATTTACTAAATTATCATAATGAAATCAACCCATAGTCATGTTTAGAAGAGATTGTGAAGGTTGGTATTTAAACTACCATGAAAATAAGTTTCTTCAAGATTAGAAAAATGACAATACTTAAGAAGACCCTGCTCAGTGATGTTAAATTTCCAAGTACATAATCTAAACGAGACTATAAAGCATCTTGAACATATTGGTGTACCTCTTGCAAAGAAAAAAGAGATTAGTGAATTTGGAAAGTTTATTTGGATTGAAGATCCTGAAGGTCGACTGGTCGAGCTTTGGGAGAAATAACGTTTAAACTTTCGTTGGTCACTATTTTTATGTTTCCAGGTTACAGATACCATTAATGCTGTTGCCTTAGTATCTAAAGGAAAATTGGAATGATGAAATGATGGTTCTAAAGGCTTGCTTTCGTCGTATTCGACAGTAAACTGTGCATAAATGTTGACGCTGACTTAGGTAAGTTTTTATATCCCTCAACCCTGACTAATTCAATATTTTCGTCACCAATATTTTTAATGTCTAGGCTGTATACATTATAAAACGCTTGTCTTATAGACTTGTTAAGCTTTTTGTCACTATGGTCTGGCTTTCCAACTGTTACTTTCCATTGTTTTGTTTCTAGT